>NZ_JBEZJZ010000050.1:0-55997 GCF_040651455.1 Streptomyces sp. NPDC048483 | reverse complement strand
CCAGAAGCGGTCCTGACCGGGCGTACCGAAGAGGTACAGGATCAGGTCCTGGTCCAGCGTGATCCGGCCGAAGTCCATCGCCACGGTCGTCGTGGTCTTGTCCTGGACGTGGCTGAGGTCGTCGATCCCCGCCGAGGCGGAGGTCATCACGGCCTCCGTACGCAGCGGGTTGATCTCCGAGACCGCG
This sequence comes from Streptomyces sp. NPDC048483, assembly GCF_040651455.1. NCBI lineage: Bacteria > Bacillati > Actinomycetota > Actinomycetes > Kitasatosporales > Streptomycetaceae > Streptomyces > Streptomyces sp. NPDC048483. The sequence goes on along the minus strand of NZ_JBEZJZ010000050.1, from coordinate 55,810 downwards.
CCGACGAATGTGGTCTTGCCCACACCGAAGCCGCCCGCCACCACGATCTTCGCGGATGTCGTGGCGCGGGCCCCGCTCTGGCCGGAGCCCCCGTCAGAGCTTGCGAAGTCCACTGAGCACCCTCTCCAGCAGGGTCACGTCCGGCGTGCCCCCCGCCTCACCGCTGCCACCGGGCTGATGGATCGCCACCATGCCCGCCTCCGCCAGGTCCGCCACCAGGATCCGCGCCACACCCAGCGGGATGTGCAGCAGCGCGGAGACCTCCGCCACCGACTTCACCTCACGGCACAGGGTGCAGATCCGCTGGTGTTCCGGCAGCAGCCCGGGCAGCTGGGAAGGGTCGGCGGTCGTGCTGACCAGCGCCTCGATGGCGAGCTGGTAGCGCGGCCGGGTCCGCCCTCCGACCATTGCGTAAGGGCGCACCAGCGGCTGGTCACCTTCGCTCCCGTACGGCGCTTGGCTGTAGGCGCCGTACGGGCCGGAAGTGGCGGGTGGCGGGGTCATGGGGTCCTCCGTGCGGACAACTGACTGTCGTCGGGTTGGGCCGGTGGGGGGTGCGGCACTGGCGGGTGAAAATGCTGGACAGGGGGGCGCTGCGGACGCCTCAGTTCAGCAGGCTGCCTTGCAGTTCGGCGCGGAGATCGGGCGTGAGAACGGTGCCCGCGCGGTCGACCAGCAGGGCCATCTCGTAACCGACGAGGCCGATGTCGCACTCGGGGTGCGCGAGCACGGCCAGCGACGATCCGTCCGAGACGGACATGAGGAAGAGGAAACCGCGCTCCATCTCCACGACGGTCTGGTTGACCGTTCCGCCCTCGAAGATCCGGGACGCGCCCGACGTCAGCGAGGTCAGGCCGGAGGCCACCGCCGCCAACTGGTCGGCACGGTCGCGCGGGAAGCCCTCGGACATCGCGAGGAGCAGCCCGTCCGCGGAGACCACCACCGTGTGGGACACCCCGGGGGTGTTGTCCACGAAGTTGGTGATCAACCAGTTCAGGTTCTGCGCCGCCTGGCTCATCGGACTCAACTAACGCTCCTGCTGGTGTGTGGGGTCGACAATGCCGTGGTTGCCGGTGGAGGACGTCCCTCCGGCCTGCCGGCCCTGCTGGATACCCCGGCGGAGATTGGTCAGCCGCCCGCGCACATCACTGGGCGCACGCGAGACCTGCGGGCCGGTCTGGGGGGCCTGCTGCTGTGCCGTACCCGCGACGAGATTCGCACGCGGTACCCGGCGCGGCAGTCCGGAGGTGGTGAGACCGCCCGCGGCGGGCTGACGGATCTGCTCCGCCTGCCGCCAGGTGTCGTCGTTGGGCGAGCTGCGCCACTGGGACGCGGCGTCGGCGGGCGCACCCTGCGCGGCGTTGCGCGAGGGGCCTGCTGGGCCGGTGTCGTCCTGTGCGGCTCCGCGGCGCGGCATCAGCGGCGCATCCGACGGGTTCGGCGCACCGCCCGACTGCGGCGGCACTCCGGCCGCGGCGGAAGCCGGGTGGCTGAACCAGTTCGACTCGATGGTGTCGAAGATCGGCGTACGGCCGTCACCGGAGCCCGCACCCGCACCCGCACCGCCGAGCTCATCGCGGTCCTGCGGCTGCTGCACGGGGTGCCGGCCGGTCTCGTACGGGTCCGCGTCGCGGTCCGGACGCGGGAAGCTGCCGGTGTCCTGCCGTCCGGAGTTGCCGTCGGGCTGCTGGAGCCGGCCGGTGTCGTACTGGCCGGTCGTCTCGAACTGCCCGGTGTCGTACGGGTCCGTCCCGCGCTCGCCCCGACCGCCGGCACCCGCGCCCGCCTGACCCCGCTCGCCACCGGGCAGCGCGAAGCTGCCGGTGTCCTGGGCGCCGGGGCGTGTGAACTGCGTGGTGTCGGCCGGGCCGCGCCCGCCCTGGGCGCCGTCCGCGCCGGGCGGCGGGCCGTTGAAGTCGGGGCGGGTGAACGCCGTGGTGTCGGCGGGACCGCCGCCGGGCGCGGGGCGCTCGAAGCTGCCGGTGCTCTCCGGCTCCTCGTGGCCACGCGGCCGGTCCTGTGCCTCGCGGGGCGCCAGCGGCCAGTCGTCGTCGGCGCCGCGGTCGCGGCGGGCGCCCCAGGCCGTGGTGCCGGACTGCGAACTGTCCTGGCCGCCGGCCGCGCCGGAACCGCCGGGCAGTTCGGCGGCGGGGCCGCGCGGCGGCAGCTGCGGCCGCTCCTCGCGCCGGGGCGCACCGGTGGGCGGTGCGACGGTGGGCATGTGGCCGGTCGGGGGCTGGCCGCCGTCCGCGCCGCGGGCGGGCAGCAAGGGCCGCGCGCCACCGGGCGGGCCGGCTGCCGGGCGGGTGTCACCGGGTGCGGGCGGGGTCGTACGGCGGGCCGCGGCCGCGCCGCCGAAGGCGCTCGCCGCACCGCCGCCGGAGCCCCCGGCGCCACCGGGACCGCCGCGTCCGGGCAGCGCGGGCCGCCCGGCCGAGGGGCCCGAGCCGACCTGACCGCGCGGCTGGAGCGCGGAGAGCCGGCTGGAGGGCGCGCCGCCGACGTCGCCGGCGCCGCTCTTGGCGGTGCTCGGCGCCGGCTTCTTGCCGCCCTGCGCCACATCGACGGGCAGCATGACCAGCGCGGTGGTGCCACCGGAGTCGGAGGGCCGCAGCTGGATACGGATGCCGTGCCGCAGCGACAGCCGGCCGACCACGAACAGACCCATCCGCCGGGACACCGAGACGTCCACGGTCGGCGGGCTGGCCAGCCGCTCGTTGATCGCGGAGAGGTCCTCGGGGGACAGGCCGATTCCGGTGTCGTGGATCTCGACCAGCACGCGGCCGTCGGGCAGTGCGTGACCGGTGACCTTGACCTTGGTCTGCGGGGAGGAGAACGACGTGGCGTTCTCCAGCAGCTCGGCGAGCAGGTGGACGAGGTCGTTGACGACCCGGCCGGCGACCTCGGTCTGCGGTACGGCGTTCAGCTCGATCCGCTCGTACTGCTCCACCTCGGAGGCGGCGGCACGCAGGACGTCGACCAGCGGCACCGGCCGCGTCCACCGGCGCCCCGGCTCCTCACCGGCGAGGACCAGGAGGTTCTCACCGTTACGGCGCATACGGGTGGCGAGGTGGTCCAGCTTGAACAGCGAGGACAGCTGGTCCGGGTCGGCCTCGCGGGACTCCAGCTCGGAGATCAGCGACAGCTGACGCTGGATCAGGCCCTGCGAGCGGCGCGAGAGGTTGGTGAACATCGCGTTGACGTTGCCCCGCAGCAGCGCCTGCTCGGAGGCGAGGCGGACCGCCTCGCGGTGCACGTCGTCGAAGGCCGCGGCCACCCGGCCGATCTCGTCCCGGCTGTGCACACCGACCGACTCGACGGAGGTGTCCACGTCCTGCGGGTCGGCCTCGGACAGCTGCTTGACCAGCTCGGGCAGCCGGTCCTGGGCGACCCTCTGCGCGGTGTCCTGCAGCCGGTGCAGCGAGCGGACCATCGACCGGGCCACGACGAACGCGCCGATCAGCGAGACGCCGAGGACCAGCAGGATCAGCGCACCGTTGAGGATCGACTCCTGGATCGCCTCGTTGCGCAGCTCGCGGGCCTTCTGCTCCATCTCGGACAGCAGCGTGGTCTCGACCCGCCCCATCTCGGCGATCTTGACCGAGTCGGAGTCGTACCAGTCGAGGTACTTGAACTCCTGGCCGCGGATGCCACTGCTGCTGGCGAAGGAGCGGTGGGCGAAGTTGCCCGCGGCCTTGATCTCGTCGTTGTTGCCGTCCAGACCGCTGGTCAGGTCCTCGGCCTTGGAGTCGGACTTGCTGGTGTAGATCTGCGCGAACCGGTCCCGGGCCGCCTTTTCGTTCTCCTCGGCGGTGTGGCCGGCCAGCCGGTCGTTGGCGGAGAGCTGGGGGCCGCCCTTGTGGGCGAGGCCGGCGCTGATCAGGGCGCGCTGCATCGACGCGTACTCCTTGGCCGACGAGAACGCCGCCAGCGCACGGGTACTGCGGATCATCTCCGGGTTGCTGGTCGCCTGCGCCATGTCCTGGGAGAGCGACAGCAGCGAATCGATCAGCTGGTTGTAGGCGGTGACCGTCCGCGCGACGTTGTTGTCGTCCTTGTACGCACCGGCGCGGATCTCGTTGAGGTCGGTGAGCTGGCGACCGATCTCCAGGACCGTCGCCCGGACACCCGTCATCGTGGTGTTCTCGGTCTGGATGTCCCCGGTCGCCTGGGTGAAGGAGAGCTTGGCGCGGTCGGTCGCCTCGCGCGGGGCGACCACGTTCGCGTCGTCCTTGGCGTTGCCGCTGCCGGCCAGCGGGCCGGCCGACTTGTCCCGCTCCACCTGGAGCGCGTCGGCGAGCTCGGTCGCCTGCCGCGTCATCTCGGTGAGCAGCTGCATCTTGTCGAGCGCGTCGATGTTGTCCAGCGACGTGTCGATGCGCATGCCGCCCAGCGTGGTCGCCGCGACCACCGGGAGCGCCAGCAGGGAGACCAGACGGGTGCTGATGCGCCAGTTGCGCAGCGATATTCGGCTGCCGGGACCGGTCGCGCCCTTGGGCGCACCGGACTTGCCGCTGCTTGTGGCGTCACCGCCCGTCACCGCGCCGCGGTCGGACGGCGCACCATTGCTCTGGGCAGGCTGGGGCGAGGAGGCGCGGTCGGTACCGCCGCGCAGCTCCGGGTCCGCCGCAGCGCTGCCATCCCTCTTGAAACGTCCCTGCACTAGCGTCGCAACCTCTGGACCAGGCGCCCCTCCGCGTGAACGGCGGGGCGGTGTCGAGTCGTGGGGGACCGCAAGTCCCCCATGGCGGTCGTGAGTGACCGGCGGGCTGCTCCCTCTGGCCGAGAGAGCGGCACCACCGCGCGGCGCCACCTTGCGCCCTGCGCGCCGGCTGAAACGTGCGGCGGTCCGTGGAATTCCAGCACAGTGCAGGATCTCCAACAAGAGCGGAGCCGTCGGCTGTGACATGGGTGACGCAATGTACGGGAGGCGTGACGACTCGTAGAGGATTCGGCGCCCAATATCGGACTTTTCCCCGCGAGTCGTTCGCCTATAGGGGCTGTCCCAGGTGCGGTGATCGAGAGCGGAACATGCGCTTCAATCCGGCAATGTCCGATTCGCTCGGGAATGACGATCAAGGGAAATGCGGCATTTGTCGCCCACCTCGTGAGCAAACTCACAGGAAGATCGCCGAGTTCTCCCACACTTCGCAGGGAATGGCGCGCTTAGCCTGACGCTTTACACGGTGGGCCGCTACGACAAGGGCCACGGCGCAACAGCAACAAGGCAGCAACAACAGGGCAACGGGGCGCAACCCCTTTCCCCTGTCCTCCACAAAACGATCACACCGACAACTACAACGCGAGGCGTGAAGCAGTGAAGACCACGACGATGTTCCGCAACATAGCCAACCCGCGGCGCACCACCCTGGCGCACCTGAAGGACGCCGAGGAGCTCGCCACCGCGACGGCCCCGGAGCACACCGTCGAACTGCCCACCCAGACGGCCAACCCCCGCCGCACCGTCCTGATGGTCGCGCCCCAGCAGGACGTACCGGCGTAGCGACGGTCACGGGCCGGCCGCGGCCCCGCGATAGCCTGGAGTGTCAACTCCGGCCAGTGATCAATGAGGGGCAGCGGCACCCGTGCGCATCGCCAGATTCTCCATCGACGGCAACGTCGGCTTCGGCGTCGTCGAGGGCGACGAACTCGACGTCATCAAGGGACACCCCTTCGCCGCATTCGAGCGCTCGGGGCAGAAGGTCCCCCTGGACAAGATCCGGCTCCTGCCGCCCACCCTGCCCAACAAGATCGTCGGCATCGGCCGCAACTACGCCGAACACGCCGCCGAACTGGGCAACGACGTCCCCGACGCCCCGGTCACCTTCTTCAAGCCCTCCACCTCCGTGGTCGGCCCCGGCGACCCCGTCACGTATCCCTCCTTCTCCCAGGAGGTGCACCACGAGGCGGAGCTCGCCGTCGTCATCGGCCGGATGTGCCGTGAGGTGCCACGCGAGCGCGTCAAGGACGTCATCCTCGGCTACACCTGCGCCAACGACATCACGGCGCGGGACATCCAAAAGCGCGAGCAGCAGTGGGCCAGGGCCAAGGGCTTCGACGGCGCCTGCCCCCTCGGCCCCTGGATCGAGACCGAACTCGACCCCAGCGACCTGACCATCCAGTGCACCGTCAACGGCGAACAGCGCCAGCTCGGCCGCACCAGCGAGATGGTCCGTCCGATCGAGGACCTCATCGTCCACATCACCGAGGCGATGACGCTGCTCCCCGGGGACGTCGTCCTCACGGGCACCCCGGCCGGGGTCGGCCCCCTCAACGTCGGCGACGAGGTCGCCGTCACCATCGAAGGCATCGGCACTCTCACCAACAAGGTGATCAAGCGTGGCTAACGCGACCCCCGTCCGCGTCCGTTTCTGTCCCTCCCCGACCGGCAACCCCCATGTGGGCCTGATCCGTACCGCCCTGTTCAACTGGGCCTACGCACGGCACCACCAGGGCAGCCTGGTCTTCCGGATCGAGGACACCGACGCGGCCCGCGACTCCGAAGAGTCCTACAACCAGCTGCTGGAGTCCTTCCACTGGCTCGGCTTCGACTGGGACGAGGGCCCCGAGGTCGGCGGCCCGCACGCGCCCTACCGCCAGTCGCAGCGCATGGACATCTACCGTGACGTCGCCGACAAGCTCCTGGCCGCCGGGCACGCGTACCACTGCTACTGCACCGCCGAGGAGCTGGACGAGCGCCGGGACGCCGCCCGCAAGGCCGGCAAGCCCTCCGGCTACGACGGCACCTGCCGCGAGCTGACCGACGGGCAGAAGAGCGCGTACGAGGCGGAGGGCCGCACCTCCATCGTCCGCTTCCGGATGCCCGACGAGCCGATCACCTTCACCGACCTGGTGCGCGGCGAGCTGACCTTCACCCAGGACAACGTCCCGGACTACGGCATCGTCCGCGCCAACGGCGCCCCGCTGTACACCCTGGTCAACCCCGTCGACGACGCCCTGATGGGGATCACCCACGTCCTGCGCGGCGAGGACCTGCTCTCCTCCACCCCCCGCCAGATCGCCCTCTACAAGGCCCTGATCGACCTCGGCATCGCGCCCGCGATCCCGTCCTTCGGCCATCTCCCCTACGTCATGGGCGAGGGCAACAAGAAGCTCTCCAAGCGCGACCCCCAGGCCAACCTCAACCTCTACCGCGAGCGCGGCTTCCTGCCCGAGGGCCTGCTCAACTACCTTGCGCTGCTCGGCTGGTCCTTCTCGGCCGACCAGGACATCTTCTCCATCGCCCAGCTGATCGAGAAGTTCGACATCGCGGACGTCAACGCCAACCCGGCCCGCTTCGACCTGAAGAAGGCCGAGGCGATCAACGCCGACCACATCCGGCAGCTGGACGTGAAGGCCTTCACCGAGGCCTGCGAGCCCTGGCTGAAGGCCCCGCACGCCAACTGGGCCCCCGAGGACTTCGACCAGGCCGCCTGGGAAGCCATCGCCCCGCACGCCCAGACCCGCCTCACGGTCCTCTCCGACATCACCGCCAACGTCGACTTCCTCTTCCGCAAGGAGCCCGTCGAGGACGAGGCGTCCTGGACCAAGGCCATGAAGGGCGACCCGGCGGCCCTCCTCACCACCGCCCGCGCCAAGCTCGTCGAAGCCGAGTGGTCGGCCGGCCCCGAGCCCCTCAAGGCCGCCGTCCTGGCCGCCGGCGAGGAGCACGGCCTCAAGCTCGGCAAGGCCCAGGCCCCGGTCCGCGTCGCCGTCACCGGCCGCACGGTCGGTCTGCCCCTCTTCGAGTCCCTGGAGATCCTGGGCAAGGACCGCACCATCGCCCGTATCGACGCAGCTCTGGCCAAGCTGGCGGGCTGATCCCGTACGCGTCCCCCAGGGCCCGGAAACCACGGTTTCCGGGCCCTTCGCGTGCCCGCTCGCTACATTGCAGACATGACCGTCCACGCCGTCCTCTGGGACCTCGACGACACCCTCTTCGACTACACCGGGTCGGACCGCACCGGCGCGCTGCGTCACCTGGAGGCCGAGGGCCTGGTGGCCGCGTACGGCGGCGAGGAGGCGGCGCTGGCGCGCTGGCGCAACGCCATGGAGACCGAGTTCGCCCGCTTTCTCGCCGGCGAGGTGGGGTTCCTCGACCACCGCAGGGCGCGCGCCCGGACCTTCCTGGGCCTCGAGCTGTCGGACGACGAGGCGGACGCCTGGTTCGGGCGGTACATCGCGTACTACGAAGCGTCCTGGGTGCTCTTCCCGGACTCCGTGCCCGCCCTGGAAGCGCTGGCACCGCTGGTGCGGCAGGCGGTGCTGTCCAATTCCGGGACCGCCAATCAGGAGCGCAAGCTGACCGCCCTGGGCATCCGTGCGCACTTCGAGGCGGTGCTGTGCGCCGATGAGCTGGGGCATGCCAAGCCCGCTCCCGAGGCGTTCACGGCCGCCTGCGAGGCGCTCGGCCTGCCGCCGCAGGAGGTGGTCTACGTCGGCGACCGGCTCGACATCGACGCGCTCGGCGCCCGGGACGCCGGACTGACGGCCGTATGGCTGGACCGTACGGACGGCGGCGAGGAGCCGCCGCCTGGCGTGCGGCGGATCGCGAGCCTGGCCGAGCTCCCCGAGCTGTTGCGCGGAGTTATCGGTTTTGGTGCGCCGTCCACGATCAGGTAATGTTCTTCCTGCGCCGCCCGAGAGGGCCGAGAGGTCCGGCCGGGAAGCGCAAGTCAAAATAAAACCCCCTGCCGGGGGTTGCGCTTTGATGGCCTATGGTGTAATTGGCAGCACGACTGATTCTGGTTCAGTTAGTCTAGGTTCGAGTCCTGGTAGGCCAGCTCGCAGAGCTTATCTGCAAAGCCCCCGTTGTGTAGCGGCCTAGCACGCCGCCCTCTCAAGGCGGTAGCGCCGGTTCGAATCCGGTCGGGGGTACAGATCCTTTCACTCCGTCTCCTTCGGGTCGCTCCCGGATGTGACGACGTTGAGGATCGCTAGGGCCCCCGTTGTGTAGCGGCCTAGCACGCCGCCCTCTCAAGGCGGTAGCGCCGGTTCGAATCCGGTCGGGGGTACTGGTCTAAACCACCATGGGCTATGGTGTAATTGGCAGCACGAGTGATTCTGGTTCATTTAGTCTAGGTTCGAGTCCTGGTAGCCCAGCGCAGCCTGTCCTCGTGACAGGCTCAACTGCAGGAAAACTTGCCCCCGTTGTGTAGCGGCCTAGCACGCCGCCCTCTCAAGGCGGTAGCGCCGGTTCGAATCCGGTCGGGGGTACAGAGAAGAAGGCCCCCCGCATCATGCGGGGGGCCTTCTCGCGTTCAACCGCCGGTGCCGAAGCGCCGGTTGGACTCCTCCGCCTCCGCCAGGCGGCGCAGGCTCAGCAGCACGGGCTCGTACAGCACCGTGAAGGCCACGGCCGCCTCCACCTGCTCCTCGGGCGTCCGGAATTCCTCGACCAGGTCCAGATCGACGACGGCCAGCTGCTCGGCCTGGCGGGCGTACGGCAGCAGATGCGCGGTGTCGCAGGCATAGCCGAGGCGGTGCAGCGCCGCGACGGCGGCGACGAGCATGCCGAAGTGGCGCGAGACGGCCGTGACTTCGAGATTGAAGCGCCAGTCGAGGGTTTCCAGCAGCTCGGTGGCGGTGTGCCGGGCGGCGGCGGTCGCGGGGTCCGCCTCGTCGGGCTCCGGGCCGTGGGGGAGTGCCTGGACGGCCGCGCCCAGCCGGTGGTGGTGGTTGAGCGAATCGTCCTCGATGGCGGCCAGCACCTCGCGGGCGGTGGTCACCGGGATGCGGCCGACCTGGATCAGGGCCCGGACCAGCCGCAGCCGGCGCAGATGCTCCTCGCCGTACTCGGACTGGGTGGCGGTGATCCGGCGGCCCGGCGGCAGCAGCCGCTCACGTAGGTAGTACTTGATCGTGGGGGTGGGCACCCCGCTGCGCTCGCTCAGCTCCGCCAGTCGCATGTCCGGTGCTCCTTTCCGCTTGCGCTACCCATTGGAGAGTGTCACTATCCAAGCATGGATAGCAACGCTATCCAACGACGGGTCACGGATGATGGGGGTTGTCATGAGTGAGAAGCCGGTACCGGGGCGGATGACGGCGGACGGTGACGGGGAGGTGGTGGTCTTCCTCATCGGGATGCGGGTCAACAGCTGGTGGGCGGTGCGCAGTTGGCTGCCGGTGTTCCTGGCGATGCCGCCGATGATCAAGGAGCTGGCGCGGGACCGGGGGCGCGGGGTGCTCGGCTACCGGTTCGTGCCGGGGCTGTCGCGGACCTCCACGCTCCTGCAGTACTGGGAGTCGAAGGAGAAGCTGCTGGCCTACGCCGCCGACCAGGGCGGCGAGCACCGGCCGGCCTGGGCGGCGTTCAATCGGCGGGTGCGGTCGGGGCGCGGCAAGGTCGGCATCTGGCACGAGACCTATGTGGTGCCGGCGGGCTCGTACGAGAGCATCTACGTCAATATGCCGGAGTTCGGGCTGGGCAAGGCCCTGGGAATCGTGCCGGTCGGGGGCCGCGGCGAGAGGGCCGCGGAGCGGCTGGCGGCCTGAGCGGAAAAGCAGCGGCCGGCCCCGTAGGGATGATCCGTACGGGGCCGGCCGCTGTTGTCGGCCGGTGCGGGGCTCCCGCCTCGGGCCGCCCCGCCGCGGAGTGTGGCCTCAGCCAGTACGCCGCAGGCCCTCCGAGAGGCGGGCGGCCGCGTCGATGACCGCCTGGGCGTGCATCCGGCCCGGGTGGCGGGTCAGGCGCTCGATGGGGCCGGAGACGGACACGGAGGCCACCACGCGGTTGGAGGGGCCGCGTACGGGCGCGGAGACGGACGCCACGCCGGGCTCGCGCTCGCCGATCGACTGGGCCCAGCCGCGGCGCCGTACGCCGGACAGGGCGGTGGCCGTGAAGCGGGCACCCTGCAGGCCGCGGTGCAGCCGCTCGGGCTCCTCCCAGGCCATCAGGATCTGGGCGGCCGAGCCCGCCTTCATGGGGAGCGTGGAGCCGACCGGGACGGTGTCCCGCAGTCCGGACAGCCGTTCCGCCGCCGCCACACAGATACGCATATCGCCCTGCCGGCGATAGAGCTGGGCGCTCTCGCCCGTCACATCGCGCAAGTGGGTCAGTACCGGTCCCGCCGTGGCCAGCAGGCGGTCCTCGCCGGCCGCCGCGGCCAGCTCGGAGAGCCGGGGGCCCAGGATGAACCGGCCCTGCATGTCCCTCGCCACCATCCGGTGGTGTTCCAGAGCCACGGCCAGCCGGTGGGCCGTGGGTCGTGCAAGCCCTGTCGCCGCGACCAGCCCGGCGAGGGTGGCCGGACCGGACTCCAGAGCGCTCAATACGAGAGCCGCCTTGTCGAGAACGCCGACGCCGCTAGAGTTGTCCATGCAACGATACTCGCGTCTCACACTGTGAAACGCAAGTTCAATTTTCCAGGGAAGTCGTCAATCTGTAGATGTGGCCCTCGACCAGGGCCCGGCGTCAGGCCCGTCAAGGGGATTTTTGCGGGCATCGCGCACAGACGAGTAAGTGCCGGCAAAGCGGCCGGTCGGAGGGAAAGCGATGGGACGGACACTCGCGGAGAAGGTCTGGGACGACCATGTCGTCCGGCGCGCGGAAGGCGAGCCCGACCTCCTCTTCATCGATCTGCACCTGCTGCACGAGGTCACCAGCCCGCAGGCGTTCGACGGCCTCCGCAAGGCCGGCCGCCAGGTGCGCCGTACGGACCTGACCATCGCCACCGAGGACCACAACACCCCCACCCTCGACATCGACAAGCCCATCGCCGACCCGGTCTCGCGCACCCAGCTGGAGACGCTGCGCAAGAACTGTGCGGAGTTCGGCGTCCGGCTGCACCCGCTCGGCGATGTCGAGCAGGGTGTTGTCCACGTGGTGGGACCGCAGTTGGGCCTGACCCAGCCCGGCACCACCGTGGTCTGCGGTGACAGCCACACCTCCACCCACGGAGCCTTCGGCGCCCTGGCGTTCGGCATCGGCACCAGCCAGGTCGAGCACGTCCTGGCCACCCAGACGCTGCCGCTGGCCCCCTTCAAGACCATGGCGATCACCGTCGACGGCGAGCTGCCCGAAGGCGTCACCGCCAAGGACCTCATCCTGGCGATCATCGCCAAGATCGGCACCGGCGGCGGCCAGGGCTACGTCCTGGAATACCGCGGCCCGGCCATCGAGAAGCTGTCGATGGAAGCCCGGATGACCATCTGCAACATGTCGATCGAGGCCGGTGCGCGGGCGGGCATGATCGCCCCCGACAGGACCACCTTCGACTACCTGCAGGGCCGCGACCACGCCCCCGAGGGCGAGGACTGGGACGCCGCGGTCGCGTACTGGAAGACCCTGCGCACGGACGACGACGCGGTCTTCGACGCCGAGGTGCACATCGACGCCGCCGCGCTGTCGCCGTTCGTCACCTGGGGCACCAACCCGGGCCAGGGTGCGCCGCTTTCGGCGAGCGTCCCCGACCCGGCTTCGTACGAGGACGCCTCGGAGCGCTTCGCCGCCGAAAAGGCCCTGGAATACATGGGGTTGACGGCGGGGCAGCCGCTGCGCGAGATCGCCGTGGACACCGTCTTCGTAGGTTCATGCACCAACGGCCGTATCGAGGACCTGCGCTCGGCGGCGTCCATCCTGGAGGGCCGTAAGGTCGCCGAGGGTGTACGGATGCTGATCGTGCCCGGCTCGGTCCGGGTCTCCCTGGAGGCCGTCGCCGAGGGCCTGGACAAGGTCTTCACCGCGGCGGGCGCCGAATGGCGGCACGCGGGCTGCTCGATGTGTCTGGGCATGAACCCCGATCAGCTGGCGCCCGGTGAGCGCTCCGCGTCCACCTCCAACCGCAACTTCGAGGGCCGCCAGGGCAAGGGCGGCCGCACCCACCTGGTCTCGCCGCAGGTGGCCGCCGCAACGGCGGTTCTCGGCCATCTGGCCTCACCGGCCGACCTGTCCGACGTCGCCGTCGCCACGCCCGCGGGAGTCTGAACCATGGAAGCTTTCACCACCCACACCGGCCGGGCCGTCCCGCTGCGCCGCAGCAACGTCGACACCGACCAGATCATCCCGGCCCACTGGCTGAAGAAGGTCACCCGCGACGGCTTCGAGGACGGGCTGTTCGAGGCCTGGCGCAAGGACCCGGAGTTCGTTCTCAACCAGGAGCGGTACAAGGGCGCCACCGTCCTGGTGGCGGGCCCCGACTTCGGCACCGGCTCCTCGCGCGAGCACGCCGTGTGGGCGCTGCAGAACTACGGCTTCAAGGCCGTCATCTCCTCGCGGTTCGCGGACATCTTCCGCGGTAACTCCCTCAAGAACGGTCTGCTGACGGTGGTCCTGCCGCAGGAGACCGTCGACCGGCTCCAGAAGCTGGTGGAGGCCGACCCGGCCGCCGAGGTGACCGTCGACCTGGTCGCCCGGCAGGTGCGGGCCGAAGGCATCACCGCCGACTTCGAGCTGGACGAGAACGCCCGTTGGCGGCTCCTGGAGGGGCTGGACGACATCAGCCTCACCCTTCGGGAGGAGTCGTCCATCGTGACGTACGAGGCGAATCGCCCGTCGTTCAAACCGCGTACCCTCGAGGTCTGACCTCGGGTTTTTGGCTCAAAGCGTTATTGCGTACGATGCGCCCCCTGTGCAGTTGGCAGGGGGCGCATTCGCTTGTCAGGGCGACTGTTGAGGCCCCGTGAAGCGACAACTCGCCGCAGATGGCACAATTAGCGCATGGAACGCGACGGCCAACTCGAGCTCTACGGTTTCGTCGCCGACCGACTCAAGGACGCACACGCAAGAGTGCGGACACTGCAAGTCCCGGAGGGCGTACGGATGGCGCTGACCCGGAAGCTGCTTGTCATCACGGCCGCGGCTAAACACGATCTTGCGGACGCGGCAAGGCGTCTGGAGTGGTTCATGGAAGACCTCGACGAAGGTCGTTATCCCGAAGATGCACACCGCGACGGAAGTCCGTGAAGGTCGAGTTTGTTGCGGCACAAGGGTGATTAGCCCGTTTCGTGTTTGATTTGCGGTATGTATCTGCCTAACGTGCGAAAAAGCTTGGAAACTTTCGTTCCAGCAATGTCTCCGAAGGGGAAGACGTGAACAAGGCGCAGCTCGTAGAAGCCATTGCCGACAAGCTCGGCGGCCGCCAGAACGCCGCGGAAGCGGTTGACGCGGTACTGGACGCAGTCGTCCGTGCAGTTGTCGGCGGCGACCGTGTTTCGGTCACCGGATTCGGCTCGTTCGAGAAGGTCGACCGCCCCGCCCGCTATGCGCGCAACCCGCAGACGGGTGAGCGCGTGCGGGTCAAGAAGACCTCGGTGCCGCGTTTCCGCGCCGGTCAGGGCTTCAAGGACCTGGTGAGCGGCTCGAAGAAGCTCCCCAAGGGCGGCGAGGTCTCCGTCAAGAAGGCCCCCAAGGGCAGCCTTACCGGCGGTGCGGCCATCAAGAAGGCCGCCGCCAAGAAGGCCACCGCGAAGAAGGCCGCCGCGAAGAAGGTGACGGCGAAGAAGGCCGCGGTGAAGAAGACCGCCGCCGCCAAGAAGGCCACCGCGAAGAAGGCGACGACGGCCAAGAAGGCCACCGCCACGAAGACCGCCGCCAAGAAGGCGACGACGGCCAAGAAGGCCACTGCCAAGAAGGCCACGGCCAAGAAGACTGCCCCCGCCAAGAAGGCGACGGCGAAGAAGGCGCCCGCCAAGAAGGCCACGGCGCGCAAGACCACCGCCAAGAAGACCACCGCCCGCAAGCGCTAAGCAGCGGCGACGCCAGGCGTCGGGCCGGTCTCCCTTCGGGGAGCCCGGCCCGCGGTGCGTTCACGGACAAGGCCCTGAACTAGGCTTTCCGCCATGCAGGCCACCGCGTACACCTACGACGAGACCACCCGCTCCGGCAGCGTGCTGCTGGACGACGGCACCCCGCTCCCCTTCGACGCGGCGGCGTTCGACGCGGGCGGGCTGCGGCTGCTGCGCCCCGGTCAGCGCGTACGCATCGAGTTCGCGGATGACGCGAATGAGGCGGGCGGGAGCGACGGTGCCGACGCCGGCAAGGGCGACGGCCGCCGGATCGTGCTCATCACGCTCCAGACGCTCTGACCTCCGGCGGCAGCCCTTTGGGCCCCGCCGGGGCGCCGAACGCCTGCTGCGGCACCTGTCGCGCCGTGTACGGACCCACGCCCAGCGCCAGCGCCGCCCGCAGATCCTCACCGGTGTCCACGTCCCGCCGCACCGACGGCACGTCCAGCGCGGTGATCTCCCGCGCCCCGGACGCCAGGTGACGGGCCCGCGAAGCACCACCGAAAGCCGGTGCCAATTCCACTCCGGAAGTCGCACAGAGAAGTGTTGTCCCGATATCCGCTGCATCCGCGAGAAATGCGCGGGGAAATAGCGCGGCGGAATGGAGCACCAGTTCCAGCTCGGCCGGACGCAACGCCGGAAGGTCGGCGTTCAGCGCCGCGACCGGAGCCCCGGGGCGGCGCGCCCGAACCGCCGCCGCGCCGTGCGCCAGCGCCGCGTTGAGCCCGCGGGCCGGAGTGTCGGGCACGATGCGCGCCCCCAGGGCCGCCAGGTGCTCCCCGGCCACCTCGTCGTCCGTGACAACCGCCACATCGCGCACGTCGGCGCAGGCCAGCGCCGCGGCCACGGTGTCCAGGGCGAATGCGAGGGCGAACTGCGGCCGGAACTGCTCACCGGCGGCCCGGGAGAGCCTGCTTTTGGCCCGCACCAGCGGTTTCAGCGGCACCACCAGGCTCCAGGCCGCGTCCGCCGCGCTAACTGCTCCGTCACTTCGCATCGGCATCATTCTCACCCGCACTCGCCGCCGTTCGACAGCGGCGGGGTTACGGTGTTCTCGACATAGCGGGTACCTGGAGCGACACTTGTGCGGCTGCCGGCCCGGCGCAGCTTCACAGGTCCCCACAAGGAGGGTGTCCAAGTGTCCCGCCGCAGAATCGGCTTCTGGTACCGCTTGGCCGCGGTCATCTGCAAACCGCCGCTCTTGGTTCTGTTCAAGCGGGACTGGCACGGAATGGAGCACATTCCGGCCGACGGCGGATTTATCACCGCGGTCAACCACAACTCGTATCTCGATCCGCTCTCCTATGCGCACTATCAGTACAACACCGGGCGGGTCCCGCGATTCCTCGCCAAGTCCGGTCTCTTCAAGAGCGGCTTTGTCGGCCTGATGATGCGCGGCACCGGCCAGATCCCCGTCTACCGGGAAACCACCGACGCGGCCACCGCGTTCCGGGCCGCCGTCGCCGCGATCGACAAGGGCGAATGCGTCGCCTTCTACCCCGAGGGCACCCTCACCCGCGACCCCGACATGTGGCCCATGCAGGGCAAGACCGGTGCCGCACGCGTCGCGTTGCTGACCAAGGCCCCGGTCATTCCCGTCGCCCAGTGGGGTGCGAATGCGGCGATGCCGCCGTACGCCAAGGAGAACAAGCTCCAGCTCTTCCCGCGCAAGACCCTCAAGGTCAAGGCGGGACCGCCGGTCGACCTGAGCGAGTTCTACGGCAAGGAACCCACCGCCGAGGTGCTGCGCGCCGTCACCCAGGCCATCATGGCCGCGATCACCGAGCAGCTGGCCGAGGTCCGCGGCGAGCCCGCGCCCGCCGAACCGTACGACTACCGCAAGGCCATCGCCCGCGAGCGCCGCGCCGCCCGCGAGGCCGCCAAGGCCGCCTCGGACGCCCTCATGGAGCCCGGCAGCGGCGGGGCCGTCGTCGGTACGCAGCGCGCCGGAAGCACCCAGCAGGCACAGGAGGATGAAGGCAAGTGACGCGCTGCGCCGTCTACGGCACGGGGTCCTGGGGCACCGCATTCGCGATGGTCCTCGCCGACGCGGGATGCGAGGTGACCCTGTGGGGGCGCCGCGCCGCCCTCGCCGACGCCATCAACAACGGCCGCACCAACCCGGACTACCTGCCCGGGGTCGAGCTCCCCGAGTCCGTACGGGCCACCACGGACCCGGCGGAAGCGGCCCGCGACGCGGACTTCACCGTCCTTGCCGTCCCCTCGCAGACGCTGCGCGCCAACCTCACCGAATGGGCACCCCTGCTGCCCGCCGACACGGTCCTGGTCTCCCTGATGAAGGGCGTCGAACTGGGCACCGCCAAGCGGATGAGCGAGGTCATCGAAGAGGTCGCCAAGGTCCCCGCGGAACGTGTCGCGGTGCTGACCGGACCCAACCTCGCCAAGGAGATCGCCGCCCGCCAGCCCGCCGCCGCCGTCGTCGCCTGCGCCGACGAAGCGGTCGCCCGGCGGCTGCAGACCGCCTGCCACACCCCGTACTTCCGCCCGTACACCAACACCGACGTCGTCGGCTGCGAACTGGGCGGCGCCGTCAAGAACGTCATCGCGCTCGCCGTCGGCATCGCCACCGGCATGGGCCTGGGCGACAACGCCAAGGCCTCCCTGATCACCCGGGGCCTGGCCGAGACCACCCGCCTCGGCCTCGCCATGGGCGCAGACGCGCACACCTTCGCGGGCCTGGCCGGCATGGGCGACCTCGTCGCCACCTGCTCCTCGCCGCTGTCGCGCAACAACACCTTCGGCACCAACCTCGGCCGCGGCATGACGCTGGAGGAGACCATCGCGGTCACCAAGCAGACCGCCGAGGGCGTCAAGTCGTGCGAGTCCGTGCTGGATCTGGCCCGCCGGCACGGCGTCGACATGCCGCTGACCGAGACGGTCGTGGACATCGTCCACGGAGGCAAGCCGCCGATGGTCGCCCTCAAGGATCTGATGTCGCGCACCGCCAAGCCGGAACGTTAACCCGCGGCGTGGTGGACCGGGGCAGGAGCCGTTGCCGGTTGCTGTGGTACGACCGGCGCTGCAGCACTGACGTGCGCCTCCTCAGCAGGTACTCTCAACGCGTTATGAGCAGCCAGACCTCCTCCCACAAGCCCCGCGTCGCCGTCGTCTTCGGTGGCCGCAGCTCCGAGCACGCCATCTCCGTGGTCACCGCCGGCGCCGTCCTGCGCGCCATCGACCGCGAGAAGTACGACGTGCTGCCCATCGGCATCACCACCGACGGGCGCTGGGCGCTGACCGCCGACGCCCCCGAGCGGATGGCCATCGCGGACCGGCAGCTGCCCACCGTGGCCGCACTCGCCGAGTCCACCGACGGGGCGGTCGTCCTCCCGGTCGACCCGACCAACCGCGAGATCGTCTACAGCGAGCCCGGCTCGGTGCCCAAGGCACTCGGCGAGGTCGACGTCGTCTTCCCCGTCCTGCACGGCCCCTACGGCGAGGACGGCACCCTCCAGGGCCTGCTGGAGCTCTCCGGCATCCCCTACGTCGGCGCGGGCGTCCTCGCCTCCGCCGTCGGCCAGGACAAGGACTACATGAAGCGGGTGTTCGCCTCCTTCGGGCTGCCGGTCGGCCCGTACGAGGTCATCCGCCCCCGTGAGTGGGACAACGACCCCGCGGCCGCCCGCAAGAAGATCATGGACTTCGCCGCCGAGCACGGCTGGCCGCTCTTCGTGAAGCCCGCCCGCGCCGGCTCCTCCATGGGCATCACCAAGGTCAACGACCCCGCGGACCTGGACAAGGCCGTCGAGGAGGCCCGGCAGCACGACCCCAAGATCCTCGTCGAGTCGCTGCTGAGCGGCCGCGAGATCGAGTGCGGGGTGCTGGAGTTCGAGGACGGCCCGCGGGCCAGCGTGCCGGCCGAGATCCCGCCGGTCACCGCGCACGACTTCTACGACTTCGAGGCCAAGTACATCGACTCGGCCGACGGCATCGTGCCGGCCCCGCTGACCGCCGAGCAGACCGCGAAGGTCCAGGAACTTGCCGTCGCGGCCTTCGAGGCGGCGTCCTGCGAGGGCCTGGTGCGCGCGGACTTCTTCCTGCAGGACAACGGCGAGTTCGTGATCAACGAGATCAATACGCTGCCCGGCTTCACGCCCATCTCGATGTACCCGCGGATGTGGCAGGAGAGCGGCGTGAGCTACCCCGAGCTGATCGACCGCCTGCTCCAGGCGGCGCTAACCCGCTCCACGGGACTGCGCTGAGCGGGCCCTAGACGCCCTCTGGAACGGTCTTCTTGACGGCGCCCGCGAGGTCGGTGAGCACATCGACCTCCGGGGCGTACGTCCCCGGCACGCTCACCTCGACATACGCCGTGCGCAGCACGGTCGTGAAGCGGTAGCCGTCGTCCTGCTTCTCGAACAGCCACTGGACGCCGTCGACCACCGCCGCGTCCGCCGTGGGGTTGTAATGTTCACTCCCGTACGTCAGGACGTCGGGCTTGCCCACCCCACAGCGCAGTGTCACGGCAGGATCACCCCATATGGCAGTGAAGTCGGAGACGGGCTCGGCGGTACCCCGCCGCAGACCGTCCACGGTCTTCGGCAACTCCTTGTGGAGCGCCCGGCAGTGGCGCGCCGCCCCGCTCTGCGGGGAGGGCACCGCAACATCCGACGAAGAACAGCCCACCGCCGCGAACAGGACGGTGAGCACGGGCAGGGCCAGGTGCCGGCGGCGCGCAGACATCACCGGCCGAGCATACGGGGGAGCTAGAGATGGACCACCGGGCAGGTGAGCGTACGCGTGATGCCTTCCACTTGCTGGACCTTGGCGACCACCATGCGGCCCAGCTCGTCCACGGTGTCGGCCTGCGCCCGCACGATCACGTCATAGGGTCCGGTGACGTCCTCGGCCTGCAGGACGCCGGGAATCTTCGCAATCACCTCTGCCACTGCGGAGGCCTTGCCGACCTCGGTCTGGATCAGGATGTACGCCTGTACCACGGGACCTCCAGGGCGGCTACCGGGATCATGTGGGAAGAAGGACGCCACGGTACCGCGTCACCGTGCGGAGCGGGGAGACCCGCGCGGTGAAAGCGGCAAGTGCGGCGCAGTCGTCGGCCACGTACGGACGGTCCGTACACATGGGAAGGGCAACAGCATGAAGGGCACCGTGGGCGAGCTGGGGGAATTCGGGCTGATCAAGGAGCTCACCGCCCGGCTCACCTCCACCCCGGCCGTACGCATCGGGCCGGGGGACGACGCCGCGGTGGTCACCGCGCCCGACCGGAGGGTGGTGGCCAGCACCGACGTCCTCCTGGAGGGCAGACACTTCCGCCGCGACTGGTCCACCGCCTACGACGTGGGCCGCAAGGCCGCCGCACAGAACCTCGCCGACATCGCGGCCATGGGCGCCGTGCCCACCGCGATCCTCCTCGGCCTGGTCGTCCCCGCGGAACTCCCCGCGACCTGGGCGACCGAGCTGATGGACGGGCTGCGCGACGAGTGCCAGGTGGCCGGCGCCGCCGTGGTCGGCGGCGATGTCGTACGCGGCGAGATCATCACCGTCGCCATCACCGCCCTCGGCGATCTGCGCAACGCCGAACCGGTCACCCGGGGCGGCGCCCAGCCCGGCGACGTGGTCGCGGTGACCGGCTGGCTCGGCTGGTCCGCCGCCGGCCACGCCGTCCTCTCCCGCGGCTTCCGCTCACCCCGCGCCTTCGTCGAGGCCCACCGCCGCCCCGAACCGCCGTACCACGCGGGCCCGGCGGCCGCCGGACTCGGCGCCACCGCCATGACGGACGTCAGCGACGGGCTGGTCGCCGACCTCGGGCACATCGCCGAGGCCAGCAACGTCCGGATCGATCTGCGCTCCGCGGCCATCGACATCCCCTCGCAGATGTCCGACATCGGTACGGCGGTCGGCGTGGACCCCATGCAGTGGGTGCTCAACGGCGGCGAGGACCACGCGATCGTGGCCACCTTCCCCCCGGATGTGAAGCTGCCCGCCCGGTGGAAGGTCATCGGCGAGGTCCTCAACCCCTCCGCCCTGCCGCAGGTGACAGTGGACGGCGCCCCCTGGGCGAAGGCCGGCTGGGACCACTTCGGGGACAACGGCGACGCCGAGTAGATTCGGCGGCATGCAGAGCCCCACACACAGCCCGCGCCTCAGCCGTACGCAGATACCGCCACGCGTCCTGACCGTCGCCGGATCCGACTCCGGCGGCGGCGCGGGCATCCAGGCCGACCTCAAGACGATGCTGGCGCTCTCCACCCACGGCATGAGCGTGCTCACCGCCGTCACCGCCCAGAACTCCCTCGGGGTGCAGGGCGCCTGGGAGCTGCCCGCCGAGGCCGTCCGGGCCCAGTTCCGCAGCGTCGTCGACGACATCGGCGTCCAGGCCGTCAAAACCGGGATGCTCTCCTCGGCCGAACTCGTCGAAACCGTCGCCGAACTCCTCGCCGGCCTGCGGGTCCCGGTCGTCGTCGACCCCGTCGGCGTCTCCAAGCACGGCGATGCGCTGCTCGCCGCCACCGCACTCGACGCCGTCCGCACCAAGCTGCTGCCGACCGCCACCGTTGCCACCCCCAACCTCGACGAGGTCACCCAGCTGACCGGCATACACGTCCAGGAAGAGGCCGATATGCCGCGCGCGGCCGCCGCCATCCTGGACTTCGGGCCGCGCTGGGCGCTCATCAAGGGCGGCCACCTGGCCGCCGACGCGGCGGAGGCCGTCGACCTGCTCACCGACGGCAGCGAGGAACACTGGCTGCGCGCCCCCCGCCACGACAACCGGCACACCCACGGCACCGGCTGCACCCTCGCCAGCGCCCTCGCCGCGCAGCTCGCCAAGGGGGACACCGTCCCGCAGGCCGCCGCCGCCGCGAAAACCTACGTCAGCGGCGCCCTCGCGGCCGGCTTCCGGCTGGGCGCGGGCATCGGCCCCGTCGACCACGGCTGGCGCCTGCGCAGCTAGCGCAACCCGGGGGCCGGGCACACTGCACGCGCCCGCCCCGGCCCCCGGGAAAGGCGAAAGCCGGCCCACCCAGGGGTGGACCGGCTTCACAAGCAACCGGCTGGGCTGCGCTACGGCGAAGACGTCAGCGCGAGACCTTGCCGGCCTTGATGCACGAGGTGCAGGCGTTCAGCTTCTTCGGCGTGCGCCCGATCACTGCACGCACCGTCTGGATGTTGGGGTTCCAACGACGGTTGGTACGGCGATGCGAGTGCGAGACACTCTTGCCGAAGCCCGGCCCCTTGCCGCAGACGTCGCAGTTGGCAGCCACGGGTCACTCCAAAGACTTCAGATGCACTTACGGTGAAATCCCGACGGACCGAGTGCATTGACCGACCGGCGCCGCCAGGAGAGGAATGGCCCGATTTTCATCGGGCAACCGGAGCAGCATACAACGGCCGCTCCCGTAGAACGAAACTACCACGCACCTCCCGGCACCCGCCCCGGCCTCCCCGCCGGAGCGCGGCTACTGTGCGGTGCATCCCGAGATCCAGGAGGACGATGTGCCGCACCCGCTCGACGCCGCCGCCGTCCGCGCCTGGTGCGGGCTGGCCCTGGAGGCGCTCGGCCGGGAGCGGGAGCGGATCGACGCGATCAACGTCTACCCGGTGGCCGACGGCGACACCGGCACCAACCTCTACCTGACCCTCGAATCCGCCACCCGCGCCGTCGAGGCCGCCTTCGACGGCCACGCCTCCACCGGCACCGCACCCGCCCTCGCCGACGCCATCGGCGCCATGGCCCACGGCGCCCTCATCGGGGCCCGCGGCAACTCCGGCACCATCCTCGCGCAGCTGCTGCGCGGCATGACCGAGGTCCTGGCAACCGGCGACGAGCCGGCCGACGGCCTAGCCGACGCGCTGCGCCGGGCCCTGCGCCGGGCCGCCGCATCGACGTACGAGGCCGTGGCCCACCCGGTGGAGGGCACCGTCCTGACCGTGGCAACCGCGGCAGCGGAAGCGGCCGAGCGCGCCACCGGGGACGCCGCCACCGTCGCGAGGGCCGCCCACGACGGCGCCCGCACCGCCCTGAAGGCCACCCCCGGCCAGCTCGCGGTCCTCGGCCGCGCCGGCGTCGTGGACGCCGGCGGCTGTGGACTGGTCGCCCTGCTCGGCGCCCTCGCCGACGCGCTCTCCGGGGAGGTCTCGTCGGCGCCCGTCACCGTACGGGCCGATGCACCGCTCCCCGAGGCGGGCGGCCGCGAGGCGACGGGGCACGAGGCCGACGGCTGCGCGGACGCCGACGAGGGCGGCCCCGCCTTCGAGGTGATCTACCTCCTGGAGGCCGACGACAGCGCCGTGGCCCGGCTGCGCACCCGCCTCGACGGGCTCGGCGACTCCCTGGTGGTCGTCGGCGGCGACGGCCTGTGGAACGTCCATGTGCACGTCGACGACGCGGGCGCCGCGGTGGAGGCCGGCATCGAGGCCGGCCGCCCCTACCGGATCCGCATCACCCACTTCGGCGGCGCCACCCGCACCAAGGAGCCCGAGCTGGCGGCGCGGGCCGTCGTCGCCGTCGTACCGGGCGCGGGCCTCGCCGGACTGTGCGCCGACGCCGGCGCGACCACCGTCTCCGTACGCCCCGGAGAGCCGCCCGCCAGCGGCGAACTCGTCCAGGCAATCCGCCAGGCGCACGCCCGCGAGGTCATGCTGCTGCCCAACGACCCCGAACTGCGCCACACCGCCGCGGCCGCCGCCGAACAGGCCCGCACCGAAGGCGTCCGCGTCGCCCTGATCCCCACCCGCTCCGCGGTCCAGGGCATCGCCGCGCTGGCCGTACACGAACCGGACCGCAGCTTCGACGAGGACGTGGTCGCCATGACCGCGGCCGCCGGCGCCACCCGCTACGCCGAGCTGGCCGTCGCCGAGCGCCAGTCGTGGACGATGGCCGGCGTCTGCCAGGCCGGGGACATCCTCGGCCTGATCGACGGCGATGTCGCCGTGATCGGCTCCGGCCTCGCCGCCACCGCGATGACGGTCCTGGACCGGATGCTCTCCGCGGGCGGCGAAATGGTCACCCTCGTCCTCGGCGCCGACATTCCCGCATCCCTCGCCCAGCGCCTGGAGGCGCATGTCCGCGAGCGCCACCTGGCCGTCGACACCGTCGTCTACGAGGGCGGGCAGCACGCGGCGCCGCTGCTCATCGGCGTCGAATGAGCGCACCGGGCAGCACTCATCGCTCCCGGGCCCCGCTGTGTTTGCGGGCCTCGCCGTGCAGCGCACCGCACATGTCAGTGCCGTGGTGTGCAATAGGTGCGTGGCAGCGCTCGACGAACCCCTGAAGAAAATCCTCGGCGGCAGCACCGCGAAGGTGCTGGCCGAGCATCTCGACCTGCACACGGTCGGCGACCTGTTGCACCACTACCCCCGGCGCTACGCCGAGCGCGGTGAGCTGACCCGCCTCGCCGATCTGCCGCTGGACGAACATGTCACGGTCGTCGCCCAGGTCGCCGACGCCCGCGTACTGACGTTCAACCACGGCCGGGGACAGCGGCTGGAGGTCACCCTCACCGACGGCAGCGGCCGGCTCCGGCTGGTCTTCTTCGGCAAGGGCATCCACAAACCCCACAAGGAGCTGCTGCCCGGCCGCCGGGCGATGTTCGCCGGCAAGGTCTCCGTCTTCAACCGCAAACTCCAGCTCGCCCACCCCGAATACCAGCTCCTCGACAAGGATGGTGACGACACCGGGGCCGACGCCGTCACCGCCTTTGCCAGTCAACTGCTGCCGATCTACCCGGCCTGCCAGCAGATGGCCTCCTGGAAGCTCGCCAAGGCGGTGGACGCGGTGCTGCCCAGCGCCCAGGACGCCGTCGACCCGCTGCCGGACGCGCTGCGCGAGGGCCGCGACCTGATCCCGCTCACCGAGGCACTGCTGAAGATCCACCGGCCGGCCACCAAGGCCGATATCGCCGACGCCCGCGCCCGGCTGAAGTGGGACGAGGCCTTCGTCCTCCAGGTGGCACTCGCCCGGCGCCGCCTGGCCGAGACCCAACTCCCGGCCGTACCCAGGGTGTTGAAGGCGAACGGCCTGCTCGACGCCTTCGACGCCAAACTGCCCTTCACGCTCACCGACGGCCAGCAGAAGGTCAGCCGCGAGATCTTCGACGACCTGGCCACGAACCACCCCATGCACCGCCTCCTCCAGGGCGAGGTGGGCTCCGGCAAGGCCCAGCCGCTCGATGCGCTCGTGCTGACGCCGTCCGGCTTCCGGCCCATGGGGGAGATGGCGGTCGGTACGGAGGTCGTGGTGCCCTCCGGCGAGCGCGCCTTCGTCGACGGCGTCTTCCCGCAGGGGGAGCGGGAAGTGTGGCGGCTGGTGCTGTCGGACGGCAGCACCGTCGAGTGCGATGACGAGCATCTGTGGATCGTCGGGACCCACGGCGAGAGGGAGCAGGTGCTGACGACCCGCGAGCTGAGGGCCGATCTGCTGCGCGCCGACGGCCGGCCCAAGTGGTCCATCCCACCGGCCACCCCGGTGGACCTCGACGGGGGCGAGGACCGGCCGCTCGATCCGTACGCACTGGGCCGGTCGCTGGCCGAGGAGGAAGGCCGCGTCCCGGACGCCTACCGCAACGCCCCGCTCAAGGACCGGCAGGCCGTACTGCAGGGCCTGATGGACGCCGGGGGGCGGACCGCGGGCGCCAACACCGTCTTCCGCGAAGCGCCCGGCCCGCTGGCCGAGGACCTCGCCTGGCTGGTGCGTTCCCTGGGCGGCTGCCCCGTGCTCGCCCCCGTACGGGACGGCGCCCGCGACGTCTGCGTGGTGCTGCCGGACGAGGCGTCCACCGGCTACAGCGGCCTGCGGCGCACCATCAAGGCCATCGAGTACGTAGGCCGCAAACCCGTCCAGTGCATCAGCGTCGCGCACCCCTCCCACGCCTATGTGACCGACCACTTCACGGTCACCCACAACACCATGGTCGCGCTGCGAGCCATGCTCGGCGTGGTCGACAGCGGCGGCCAGGCGGCGATGCTCGCGCCCACCGAGGTCCTCGCCCAGCAGCACCACCGCTCCGTCACGGAGATGATGGGCGAGCTGGCCGAGGCCGGGATGCTGGGCGGCGCCGAGCAGGGCACCAAGGTGGTGGTGCTGACCGGCTCCATGGGCGTCGCGGCCCGCCGCCAGGCGCTGCTCGACCTGGTCACCGGCGAGGCGGGCATCGTCATCGGGACCCATGCACTGATCGAGGACAAGGTGCAGTTCCACGACCTGGGCCTGGTCGTCGTCGACGAACAGCACCGCTTCGGCGTCGAACAGCGCGACGCCCTCCGCGGCAAGGGAAAACAGCCGCCGCACCTCCTGGTGATGACGGCGACGCCCATTCCCCGCACCGTCGCCATGACCGTCTTCGGCGATCTGGAGACCTCCGTACTGGACCAACTCCCCGCCGGACGCTCGCCGATCGCCAGCCACGTCGTGCCCGCCAAGGACAAACCCCACTTCCTGGACCGGGCCTGGGAACGCGTCCGCGAAGAGGTGGCGGCCGGCCACCAGGCCTATGTGGTGTGCCCGCGGATCGGCGACGAGGACGACGCACCCAAGGGGGCGAAGAAAGGCGCCAAGGCAGCGGCGGCCACAGCGGGTTCACCGGAGGACATCGAGGAGAAGCGGCCGCCGCTGGCGGTGCTGGAGATCGCCGAGCAGCTCACCAACGGGCCGCTGGCCGGCCTCCGGGTGGCGGTGCTGCACGGCCGGATGGCCCCGGACGACAAGGACGAGGTGATGCGGAAGTTCGCGGCCGGCGAGCTGGACGTGCTGGTCGCGACGACCGTCATCGAGGTCGGCGTCAACGTCCCCAACGCCACCGCCATGGTGATCATGGACGCGGACCGCTTCGGCGTCTCCCAGCTGCACCAGCTGCGCGGCCGGGTCGGCCGCGGCGCCGCCCCCGGCCTGTGCCTGCTCGTCAGCGAGATGCCCGAGGCCAGCCCGGCGCGCGCCCGGCTCGCGGCCGTCGCCGCCACCCTCGACGGCTTCGAGCTCTCCCGTATCGACCTCGAGCAGCGCCGCGAGGGCGATGTCCTGGGCCAGGCGCAGTCCGGGGTCCGCTCCTCGCTGCGGATGCTCACCGTCATCGACGACGAGGAGGTGATCGCGGCCGCCAGGGAGGAGGCCACCGCCGTCGTCTCCGCCGACCCCGAGCTCGCGGACTACCCCGAGCTGCGCACCGCGCTCTCCGCCCTGCTGGACGACGAACGCGAGCAGTACCTGGACAAGGGGTGACCCTGACCAGCAGTGAGATCGATCACCCGGCCCGGGTGAGGGCGGCGGACCTCCGCAGGCCACCACCCGTCCGCCGACGGAATATCGTGGAGCCGAGCCCATCCGGCTCCCTGTGCACCACCTCCACCCCACGCACCACGTAAGGACGGGCCCATGACCCGCGTGATCGCCGGTACGGCCGGCGGCCGCCGCCTGGCCGTACCGCCGGGAACCGGCACCCGCCCGACCTCCGACCGGGCACGCGAGGGCCTGTTCTCCACCTGGGAATCGCTCGACGGCCCGCTGGCCGGCGCCCGGGTGCTCGACCTGTACGGCGGCTCCGGCGCGGTCGGCCTCGAGGCGCTCTCCCGCGGCGCCGCACACGTCCTGCTCGTCGAGGCCGACACCCGCGCCGCCCGCATCATCCGGGACAACATCCGCGTCATCGGCCTCCCCGGCGCCGAACTGCGCACCGGCCGGGCCGAGCAGACCGCCCAGAGCCCGGCCCCGGCAGACCCGTACGACATCGTCTTCCTGGACCCGCCGTACGCCGCCACCGATGCCGATCTTCGCGAGATCCTGCTCACACTCCGTGGTCAGGGGTGGCTTGCGGAGGACGCACTCGTCACCGTGGAGCGCAGCACCAGAGGCGGCACATTCCCATGGCCGGACGGATTTGAAGCGATCAAGGCCCGTCGCTACGGCGAGGCCACGCTTTGGTACGGTCGCGCCGCTTCGACGTCAGCAAGCGCCTCATGACCGGACCGCAGAGCGAGGAGACGAAGTTGCGCCGCGCCGTCTGTCCGGGGTCGTTCGACCCCATCACCAACGGGCACCTGGACATCATCGCCCGGGCCTCCAAGCTGTACGACGTCGTCCACGTCGCCGTAATGATCAATCAGTCGAAGCAGGGCCTGTTCACCGTCGAGGAGCGGATCGACCTGATCCGCCGGGCCACCGCCGAGTACGGCAATGTCGAGGTCGAGGCCTTCCACGGCCTGCTCGTCGACTTCTGCAAGCAGCGCGACATCCCCGCCATCGTCAAGGGCCTGCGCGCCGTCAGCGACTTCGACTACGAGCTGCAGATGGCCCAGATGAACAACGGGCTGTCCGGTGTGGAGACCCTCTTCGTCCCCACCAACCCCACCTACAGCTTCCTTTCCTCCAGCCTGGTCAAGGAGGTCGCGGCCTGGGGCGGCGATGTCTCCCACCTGGTGCCGCCGTTCGTCCTCGACGCCCTGACCGAGCGGCTGCGCAACAAGCGGTGACCCGGCGCACGGCGCGCCGGCCGGACGCACTCCTGACGAAGTGCCAGCAGGTGTCGGGCCGGGGTCCCGTGGTCGTACAGTCGACCCGTTCCCTCGTTCCATCCCTTCAGAGAGTGGCGAGTCCAAGGTGGACGTGCAGAAGAAGCTCGACGACATCGTCGCGACCGTCGGCGGCGCCCGGTCCATGCCCATGTCGGCCTCGTGCGTGGTCAACCGCGCCGAGCTGCTCGCCCTGCTCGAGGAGGTACGGGCGGCCCTGCCCGGCTCCCTCGCCCAGGCGCAGGAGCTGCTCGGCGGGCGCGAGCAGATGGTCGAGGAGGCGCGGGCCGAGGCGGAGCGGATCATCGAGTCCGCGCACGCCCACCGCGGTTCGCTGATCTCCGACACCGAGGTCGCCCGGCAGTCCCAGGACGAGGCCGACCGGATCCTGGCCGACGCCCGCCGCGAGGCCGAGGAGATCCGCGCCGAGGCCGACGACTATGTCGACTCCAAGCTCGCCAACTTCGAGGTCGTCCTCACCAAGACCATCGGCTCCGTCGACCGGGGCCGCGAGAAGCTGCTCGGCCGCGGCCCGGGACTCGACGAGCAGGGCTACGCGGATGCCGAGGCCCCCGAGCGCAGCGCCGACCCCGAGACCCTCAAGCAGCGCGCCGACGCCTATGTGGACGCCAAGTTCGGCGCCTTCCAGGCCGTACTGACCAAGACGCTGGAGGCCGTCGGCCGCGGCCGCGACAAGCTCCAGGGCGCGCAGGCGACCGATGAACTCGGCGCGCATCTGGCGACGGCGGGCGACCCGCAGACCGGGCAGCCGCAGGCGGACGCCGAATATCTCGCCGAGCTGGCGGGCATCGGCGCGGGCCAGGAGCCGCAGGCGCCCCAGGCCGCGCCCCAGGCCGCCCCCCAGGCCCCGCCGCAGCCCCAGGAGTACCAGCAGCTCCTTGACCCCCAGCAGCCGCTCCAGCCCCAGCAGCCGCTCCAGCCCCAGGAGCAGCTTCAGCAGGGCTATTACGACCCGGCGGCGTATCAGCAGCAGGACGCCTACGGCTACCAGCAGCCGCAGCAGGACCCGTACGCCCAGCACCACCAGGACCCGTACGGCTACGACTGGCAGCAGCAGGCCCAGCAGGCCCAGCAGCAGGGATACGACCCGAACGCCTACCTCCAGCAGCAGCAACAGCTGCCGCCGCAGCCCCAGCACGCCCCCCAGGACCCGAATGCCCAGGCCGGGGCACTGGACGAGACCAGCCTCTTCGACACCAGCATGATCAACATGGACCAGATCCGGCAGTACGAAGAGCAGTACGAACAGCGGCGCCAGTAACCCGCCCGGCGTCCGCCCCCGGACCGGCCGGAAGCGGATTGGGCCTAACGGGGCCCGTCCAGTATCCTGGCTGTTCGGTCGCGTCTACGTTCGCGATCACTGCTGCCCACATACCCAGTCGGAATCGGGCGGCTCGTAACGCAGTACAGAAAGCAGGAAGCCATCAACGCCCGCCTCGACCACCGTTCCCCGCTCGTGTTCGATACACGCGAGCTGGGCCGTCGTCCCGGCACGCTCAAGCGGCTCTCCCGCACCGTCGAGGCCCCCCGGGACCTCGGCAACGAGGTCATCGGAGTGCCCGAGGGCGCCCCGACCGAGCTCGACCTCCGCCTGGAATCGGTCATGGACGGGGTACTTGTCACAGGTACCGCCCGTGCAGCCGTGAAGGGGGAGTGCGTAAGGTGTCTGGAGCCGCTCGGGCGAGAGCTCGAAGCGGACTTCCAGGAGATGTTCTCCTACCCCGACGCCGACGACCGGACCCGCCCCGCGGACTCCGGCGACGACGCCGAGGACGAGGAAGACACCTTCTTCATCGAGGACGACCTGTTCGACCTCGAACCCGTGCTGCGGGATGCGGTGGTGCTCACACTGCCGCTGCAGCCGGTGTGCCAGGACGGCTGCCCCGGCCTGTGCTCCGAATGCGGAGCGCGGCTCGCGGACGACCCGGACCACCATCACGATGCCGTCGACATGCGTTGGGCGGCACTGCAGGGACTCGTCGGGACCAACCAGGACGACGAGAAGGACAACGTTCCCCGCGATGCCGGGGATGAACCTCAGGAGAAGTAGCCGTGGCTGTTCCGAAGCGGAAGATGTCGCGCAGCAACACGCGCCACCGCCGGTCGCAGTGGAAGGCTGCGGTCCCCACCCTGGTGGCGTGCGAGCGCTGCCACGAGCCGAAGCAGCAGCACATCGCGTGCCCCGCTTGCGGCACCTACAACAAGCGCCAGGTCCTCGAGGTCTGAGCGGCTGGTGACAGGCTCCATGTCAGACGCCAATGCGACTTCCCGCAAGCGCGGGGATGAACCGACTCCGGCGGACACAGCCTCGTCCCACACGCTTCTGGAAGGGCGGCTCGGGTACCAGCTCGAGTCCGCCCTTCTGGTACGTGCGCTGACGCACCGCTCGTACGCATACGAGAACGGCGGTCTGCCCACCAACGAGCGGCTCGAGTTCCTCGGGGACTCGGTGCTCGGCCTGGTGGTCACCGACACGCTGTACCGCATCCACCCCGACCTCCCGGAAGGCCAGCTGGCCAAGCTCCGGGCCGCGGTGGTCAACTCGCGTGCGCTTGCCGAGGTGGGCCGCGGCCTCGACCTCGGCGCCTTCATCCGCCTCGGCCGGGGCGAAGAAGGCACGGGCGGCCGGGACAAGGCCTCCATCCTCGCCGACACCCTCGAAGCGGTGATCGGCGCGGTCTACCTCGACCAGGGCCTCGATGCGGCCGGCGAGCTGGTGCACCGGCTCTTCGACCCGCTCATCGAGAAGTCCTCCAGCCTGGGCGCGGGCCTGGACTGGAAGACCAGCCTCCAGGAACTCACCGCGACCGAAGGCCTCGGCGTTCCGGAATACCTGGTCACCGAGACCGGCCCGGACCACGAGAAGACCTTCACTGCTGCCGCCCGCGTCGGTGGTGTCTCGTACGGCACCGGCACCGGCCGCAGCAAGAAGGAAGCCGAGCAGCAGGCGGCCGAGTCCGCGTGGCGTGCAATCCGCGCCGCGGCGGACGAGGCGGCCAAGGCCAAGGAGTCGGCATCCGGCGACAGCACGTCGCCGGCCGCGGACTCGGCTCCGGCTTCCGGCGACGCCCCGTCGTCGGCACACTGAAACACCACCTCTGACCCCCTCCGGAGCGGCCCGCCCGCTCCGGAGGGGGTCAGAAGTCTTTTCCCGGTCCCTCCCCTGTCCTTCCCGGTCCTTTCCCAGAACTGATCATGAGGAGCGTCCCGTGCCCGAGCTGCCCGAGGTCGAGGTCGTACGCCGCGGACTGGAGCGCTGGGTCAGCGGCCGCACCATCGACGCCGTCGAGGTCCGCCACCCCCGCGCCATCCGCCGGCACACGGCCGGCGCGGCCGACTTCGCGGCCCGCCTCAAGGACCTGCGCATCGGTACGGCACGCCGGCGCGGCAAATACCTCTGGCTCCCGGTGACCGGCGGCGGCCCGGCCGCCCAGACCGCTGCCGAAGGCATCGCCCCCCTCGTCACCCCGTCCGTCACCCACGGCCTGGCGATCCTCGCCCACCTCGGCATGAGCGGCCAGCTTCTCGTCCAGCCCGAGGACGCCCCGGACGAAAAACACCTGCGCATCCGCATCCGCTTCGCCGACGACCTCGGCACCGAACTCCGCTTCGTCGACCAGCGCACCTTCGGCGGCCTCTCCGTCCACGACACCGTCCCCGGCGACGCCGACCACCTCCCCGACGTCATCGCCCACATCGCCCGCGACCCGCTCGACCCCGCCTTCGACGACGCCGCCTTCCACGACGCGCTGCGCCGCCGCCGGACCACCATCAAGCGGGCCCTGCTCGACCAGTCCCTGATCAGCGGTGTCGGCAACATCTACGCCGACGAGGCGCTGTGGCGCAGCAAGCTCCACTACGACCGGCCCACCGCCGGCTTCACCCGCCCCCGCACCGCCGAGCTGCTCGGCCACGTGCGGGACGTGATGAACGCTGCCCTCGACGTCGGCGGCACCAGCTTCGACAGCCTCTACGTCAACGTCAACGGCGAATCCGGCTACTTCGACCGCTCCCTGGACGCCTACGGCCGCGAGGACGAACCCTGCCGCCGCTGCGGCACCCCCATCCGCCGCCGCCCCTGGATGAACCGCTCCAGCTACTTCTGCCCCCGCTGCCAGCGGCCGCCGCGACCGGCCCGTACCGGCTGACCTCCACAGCCCCCACCCGTGCGCCGGGCCGCTTCTCCTCCTGGGGCCGCCCTACCACTGCTCCCACCACAGCGCGTCCGGGGCATCGGCACAGATGCCCAGCACCCTGCCCCGGATCCGCGCATCCAGGGCCCACACCCTGACACGCAGCTCGCGCGCCGACTTCCGGGGCAGGTGACGCAGCACGACTTCGAGCACCGTGCGGTAATAGGGGGCGTCATAGCCGAACTCGCACTGCGTGCAGGGGCAGCCGAGAGAACGGCCATGGGCGAAGTGACGGAGCGGCCGCCCGGCGAGGACCGACCAGTGCCAGAAGGCCTCGGGCGCCGCACCGGGCCACAGCCGGGTGCGCTCCAGCCTGCGGATATGTGCCACGCAGGCACCGGAGAGCCGATCGATCACCGGGAACTGCTGCCGGCTGTGGGCGCGCAGGGGCATATCGCCGCGTACGGCGGACGGGCGCCTACGCGGCACGGCCCTTTCGGCGGAACGTCATGGCGCGACGCTAGCAGCGGGATCGGCCGGGCCACCAGGGAATTCCGGCGCCGCCGCCCACGGGGACCTACCGGCCGTACGGTCACCCGCCCTGCGTTAGCCTCCGAGGATGCGGAGCGACGGGAGGGTGGCGGCCTGGATCGCCGAACGTGGGGCATCGCTGAGTCCGGTCGCGCTCTCGGCGGCCTTCGACGCGTATCTGTGCACGCTGCCGTGGGCCGGAGCCGGCATCCGGTGGCAGGGGATGCCGCACCGGACGCTCGCGCTGGAGGACGATGTCACGGACGAGGCCGTGGTGGCCTGGGCCCGGCAGACCCCGGTGGCCGCGCACAGCCATGTGCTGGTGATCGACTCCGCCCGGGAGCCCGGAGTGATCTGCCGATTCGAGGACGGCCTGCGGGACTTCGAGCTGCTGACCGTCCGGCCGGACCTGTTCCTGTGCGGGGTCGACCTCGTGAACGGCACACCGCGACCGGCCTTCGGCCACTTCATCGAGCGGCGGTCCTTCCACACGCTCACGGCACGGCTGTCCGGGTGAACGCCTGGCGCCCCGCGGCCGCCCGGCCCGTCCGCGAACGCCTCAGAACCCGAAGTCCTGCGTCCACCAGGGCCCGCCCGGCCCGTAGTGGACGCCCACGCCGAGGGTCTTGTAGTCGCAGTTGAGGATGTTGGCGCGGTGGCCGGGGCTGTTCATCCAGGAGTCCATCACGGACTGGGCATTGGCCTGGCCGCGGGCGATGTTCTCACCGCCGAGATCCGTGATGCCCAGGTCACGGGCGCGGTCCCAGGGAGTGTCGCCGTCCGGGTCGGTGTGGTCGAAGAAGCCGCGCTCGGCCATGTCGTCGCTGAAGCTCTGCGCCAGCCCCGCCAGTTGCTTGTCGGCGGTCACCGGCGAGCAGCCCGCCTGGGCGCGCTCCTGGTTGACGAGGGAGAGCACCTGGGCCTCGGCCGACGACCCGGGGTCGGCGGACGGCGACGGGGTCGCGGAACTCCTGGGCGTCGTCGGCGCGGGCGTCGGGGCGGCGGTCTTCTCGGAGTGGTGTGAACCGGTCTTCGGGGCCGGAGGTTTGGCCGTACGGTCCGGGGAGGGGGAGGCCGACGGCGTCGCCGCGGAGGTGGCGCGGCGGCTGCGCGGGGCGGTGGGACGCTCGGCGCCGCGGCTCGTCGGCTCCGACGCGCGGTCCGTCGGCGACGCGGAATTGCCGCCCTGATGCCCGGCATCCGGCAGCGAATCGGCGCGCACCCGCTCACCGCTCCCGCCGCCGCCCACCTCGAACTGGCCGCCGCCCGGGATCAGTCCGGAGGCCACCGCCACGGCACCCATCGCCACCGCGGCCGAGGCGCCGAGCAGCCCGGTGCGGACCGGCGCCATCCGCCGGCCACGCGCCGCCCGGTGGCCGGCGTGCCGCGCACCTCCCGGTGACGCTTCGTCCGCGGCGCCAACAGGCCGGGCAGCTATGGGTTCGGGCGCGTGGGGAGCAGAGCGTCTGTGGCGGCCCATCCGCTGCCGTCCTTCCCCCGGTGCAAGCACCGGCTCCACTGGCGCGGCTACCGCCGCACAGACTTCCTGGACGTCAAGTTGACTCACCCGTTCGGGTGAGTCTTGATGTCGGGGGACTGTACGCCATGCCATCCAGGGCCTAGGTGCCTACAGGGCAATTGGCCGGTTAACGTGCACACATGAACGAAGACGTCCGGGTGACCGCATGGGTACGCGGTCGCGTGCAAGGTGTCGGATTCCGCTGGTTCACCCGCGCAAACGCGATGCGCATCGGTGAACTCGCCGGTTTTGCGAGCAATCTCGGCGATGGCCGCGTCCAGGTGGTCGCCGAGGGGCCGAAGGATTGCTGCGAGCAGTTGCTGGACTGGCTGCGCACCGGAGACACGCCCGGCCGGGTCGACGGTGTCACTGAGATATGGGACACGCCCCGCGGCGGTTACGACGGCTTCGAGATCCGCTGACGGCCCCGACGAAGCCGACCGCACGGCCGGCAAAAATGATCTTCAGGCTATGGCTTTAGCGGCTGCTCACAGGAGATAAGGCCTGGTGGTTGCCAACTCGGCCGACCCGTGCAAGGCTGCGGCTGTACGGATGATCTCCACACCCCTACGGGACCTTTCTGGAGAGCAGGCGCAGAGCCGGAACGGCCGCGCACTCTCAGGTGCCCGACGATACGGGGTGTGATCGTGTTGACCCTCAAACCTTTTGGTGAGACTCTGGAATCCCCGCGCACCTTAGCTGTTTGGCATTGAAGACATCAGTAATGACAAGCACCGCGGGTGCGAATCCCTCACGACCCACACCGCTTCGGTCGGTCACTCAGTGTGGAGGACCATCCATCATGGCAAAGGCGCTTCTCGGTTACGTCGGCGGCTCCGACCCCCGAGTCCTCTCCGAGATGCGACGGCTTCAGCAGCGCGTCCAAGACCTTGAATCCGAACTTATTCGGATGCAGGCCGAAAACGACATGCTGTCCGCTGCCGCACGTCACGACGACTCGATGCTCGACATCGACGTACCCCAGGCGGAGCCCGCGCTCACCTGACCCCAACCCCAGGGCCGGTCGGGCTGCTCGCCAGCCGCTTGAGGCACCGCCGCTCTTCAAGATCTGCAAGGGACGCTTCGGCGTCCCTTCGTCGTTTCCCCGGCTTTCGTCATGTCCGGACCGGCCTCTACGGCCTCTTCGGCCCCACGGCGCCTCCCTTACCGCATGATGTGCCCTGCACTTTCCCCGGTGAAACCGAAAAGGAACGCCGCGGCATAGCCGGAGGCATACCCGGGGGTCGTACGCCCGCCGGAAACGCGGGCGGCGACCGACGGCGGAATGTTGGTCGCCGCCATCCGACAAGCGGCCGGTAGAGTGCAAAAGCGTGCATCTC
The DNA here is from genome assembly GCF_040651455.1 of Streptomyces sp. NPDC048483. NCBI lineage: Bacteria > Bacillati > Actinomycetota > Actinomycetes > Kitasatosporales > Streptomycetaceae > Streptomyces > Streptomyces sp. NPDC048483. The sequence goes on along the minus strand of NZ_JBEZJZ010000050.1, from coordinate 20,060 downwards.
AAGAGCCTGACCCTGCGAGGCTTCAAGTCCTTCGCCTCCGCCACGACACTGCGCTTCGAACCCGGCATCACCTGCGTCGTCGGGCCCAATGGATCCGGCAAGTCGAATGTCGTGGACGCACTGTCCTGGGTCATGGGCGAGCAGGGCGCCAAGTCACTGCGCGGCGGCAAGATGGAGGACGTCATCTTCGCCGGGACGACCGGCCGGCTACCGCTGGGCCGGGCCGAGGTCTCGCTCACCATCGACAATTCCGATGGCGCGCTCCCCATCGAATACGCCGAAGTCACCATTACCCGGATCATGTTCCGTAACGGCGGCAGTGAGTATCAGATCAACGGCGATACCTGCCGACTGCTCGATATCCAGGAACTGCTTTCCGACTCCGGCATCGGCCGCGAGATGCATGTCATCGTCGGCCAGGGCCAGCTCGACTCCGTACTGCACGCCGACCCGATGGGACGGCGGGGCTTTATCGAGGAAGCGGCCGGCGTCCTCAAGCACCGCAAGCGCAAGGAGAAGGCGCTGCGGAAACTGGAGGCGATGAAGGCCAACCTCGCCCGCATCCAGGACCTGACCGATGAGCTGCGCCGCCAGCTCAAACCACTGGGACGGCAGGCCGCGGTCGCCCGCCGGGCCGCCGTCATCCAGGCGGATCTGCGCGACACCCGGCTCCGGCTGCTCGCCGACGATCTCGTCACGCTGCGCCGCGCACTGCACGCCGAGATCGAGGACGAGGCCGCCCTCAAACAGCGCAAGGACGCCGCCGAGGCACAGCTGCGGACCGCGCAGCAGCGCGAGGCGGTGCTGGAGGCGGAGGTACGCACCCTCGCCCCACGGGTCCAGCGCGCCCAGCAGACCTGGTACGAGCTCTCGCAGCTCGCCGAACGGGTGCGGGGCACGGTCTCGCTGGCCGAAGCGCGGGTCAAGAGCGCCTCGCAGGCCCCGCCGGACGAGCGGCAGGGGCGCGACCCCGACGACATGGAGCGCGAGGCGGCCCGGATCCGCGAGCAGGAGGCGGAGTTGACGGCCGCGCTGGAAGCGGCCAGCCGGGCGCTGGAGGACACCGTCGAGCACCGCGCCGAGCTGGAGAGGCAGTTGGCCGACGAGGAGCGCAGGCTGCGGGACGCCGCCCGCGCCATCGCCGACCGGCGCGAGGGACTCGCCCGGCTCAGCGGACAGGTCACCGCGGCCCGCGGCCGGGCGGCCTCGGCGCGGGCGGAGATCGGCCGGCTCGCCGAGGCACGGGACGGCGCCCAGGAGCGGGCGGCCGCCGCCCAGGAGGAGTACGAGCAGCTCAGGGCCGAGGTCGACGGGCTGGACGCGGACGACGAGGACCTCGCGGAACGGCATGACGCGGCCCGCCGGGAGCTGACCGCGGCGGAGAGCGAGCTGAGCGCCGCGCGCGAGGCGCTCACCGCCGCAGAACGGGCGCGCGCCGCGACCTCGGCCCGGCACGACGCGCTGGCCCTCGGGCTGCGCCGCAAGGACGGTACGGGCGCGCTGCTGGCCGCCGCGGACCGTCTCACCGGCCTGCTCGGCCCCGCGGCGGAACTGCTGACCGTCACCCCCGGCTTCGAGGTCCCGGTCGCCGCCGCCCTCGGCGCGGCCGCGGACGCCGTCGCCGTCACCGGCCCGGCCACCGCCGCCGAGGCCATCCGGCTGCTGCGGAAGCAGGATGCGGGGCGGGCGGCGATGGTGCTGGCGGGCCATGCCGGTGGGGTTGGTGCGGCGGAGGGGGCGTATGTAGCGGCGGGCGAGGCTGAGGGCGTACGTGGTGCGGCGGCCGGGCGGGTGCCCGCGCCCGCGCGGGCGGGCGGGGAGGGGGCGCCGGCGCCGGACGGTACGGCTGTGGGGCACGGGGCGATCGGGCTGCAGGGTGCGGGCGGGGGCGGTGACCGCGCGCAGCGTGGTGCGAGGCACGGCGGAACCGAGCCGCAGGAGGCGGGCGGGGAGGGCACGCCGAGTGCGGCAGCCGGTGGCGAGGGGGCCGCGGGGGCAGTGGAGGCGGCGACGGAGGCCGGCGGCACCGTCCCGGCTGCGCGTGATGCAGGCACTGCGGGTGGCCCCGGAACCGGGAGGAACGCCGGCGCCGGCGGACCCGTTCCGGCCGTACCCCGCGTGCCCGGCCCCCGTTCCGAGCCCGTATGGGCCGGTCAACTGGTGCGTGGGCCGGAGGAGTTGACGGCAGCGGTCGCGCGGCTGCTGCGGGACGTGGTGGTGGTCGGGACGCTGGAGGACGCCGAAGAGCTGGTGGCGGCGCGGCCCGAGCTGACGGCGGTGACCGGTGAAGGGGATCTGCTGGGGGCGCATTTTGCACAGGGCGGGTCCGCCGGGGCGCCGAGTCTGCTGGAGGTGCAGGCGTCCGTCGACGAGGCGGCGGCCGAGCTGGAGGGCCTCGAGACGCGCTGCGCGGAGCTGACGGCGGCACAGCTGGCGGCGAAGGAACGGCGCGGCGAGTGTGCCGCGCTCGTCGAGGAACTGGGCGAGCGGCGACGCGCGGCGGACCGCGAAAAGTCCAAGGTCGCGGGGGACCTGGGGCGGCTCGGCGGGCAGGCGCGGGCGGCCGCGGGCGAGGCGGAACGCTCCGCGGCGGCGGCCGCCAAGGCGGAGGAGGCGCTCCTGCGGGCCACCGAGGAGGCCGAGGAGCTCGCCGAGCGGCTGGCGGTCGCCGAGGAGGACGCGGGCGCGGGCGACGAGGAGCCCGATACGGCCGCACGGGACAGGCTGGCCGCCGACGGGGCCAACGCCCGCCAGACCGAGATGGAGGCCCGGCTCCAGGCACGTACCCATGAGGAGAGGGTGAAGGCGCTGGCCGGGCGGGCGGATTCGCTGGACCGGGGGGCGCGCGCCGAGCGGGAGGCGCGGGCGCGGGCGGAGCAGCGGCGCGCCCGGCTGCGCCATGAGGCGGCAGTGGCGTCGGCGGTCGCCTCCGGTGCGCGGCAGCTGCTGGCCCACGCCGAGGTATCGGTCGTACGGGCCGAGGAGGAGCGCGCGGCTGCCGAACGGGCCAAGGCCGAGCGGGAAGCGGCGCTGGTGGCCGAGCGTGAGCAAAGCCGGGGGCTGAAGTCGGAGCTGGACAAGCTGACGGACTCGGTGCACCGGGGCGAGGTGCTGGGCGCGGAGAAACGGCTGCGGATCGAGCAGCTGGAGGCCCGTTCACTGGAGGAGCTGGGCGTGGAGCCGGCCGGGCTGATCTCGGAGTACGGCCCCGACCAGCCCGTACCGCCGTCGCCGCCCGCCCAGGACGAGGTGCTGCCCGAGGACCCGGATCATCCGCGAAACCAGCCGGCGCCCTACGTACGGGCCGAGCAGGAGAAGCGGCTCAAGGCCGCCGAGCGGGCGTATCAGCAGCTCGGGAAGGTGAACCCGCTGGCGCTGGAGGAATTCGCGGCGCTGGAGGAGCGCCATCAGTTCCTCAGCGAGCAGCTTGAAGACTTGAAGAAGACCCGGGCCGATCTGCTCCGGGTGGTCAAGGAGGTCGACGAGCGGGTGGAGCAGGTCTTCACCGAGGCCTTCCACGACACGGCACGGGAGTTCGAGGGGGTCTTCGCCCGGCTCTTCCCGGGCGGCGAGGGGCGGCTGGTGCTCACCGACCCGGACGACATGCTGGCGACCGGGGTGGACGTGGAGGCGCGGCCACCGGGCAAGAAGGTCAAGAGGCTGTCGCTGCTGTCGGGTGGCGAGCGGTCGCTGACCGCGGTGGCACTGCTGGTGTCGATCTTCAAGGCGCGGCCCAGTCCGTTCTATGTGATGGACGAGGTCGAGGCGGCGCTGGACGACACCAATCTGCAGCGGCTGATCCGGATCATGGAGGAGCTCCAGGAGAGCTCCCAGCTGATCGTGATCACCCACCAGAAGCGCACGATGGAGGTCGCGGACGCGCTCTACGGTGTTTCGATGCAAGGGGACGGCGTCTCGAAGGTGATCAGCCAGCGGCTGCACTGAGTCAATGGGCTGTGACGAATGCGTTTGTCCAGTGTCCAGTGTCCAGTGGCTGCACTGTCTCTGTTGTTGTGTGTCTCGGCGTGCCAGTGGGGGTGCCCCCGGTGCCTTGCTCCCCTGCCTCTTGCTGCCTCCTCATACTCCGGCAACGATTACTGAGTGTGATTAGTTCCCGGTGAATGTGGCAGAGAGTAATTGAGGTGGTGGGGGCTCTGCCCTGTCTGTCCGGGTGGTGCTGGGGGTTGTGGCGCGGGTGTTCCGGGGTGGCGCTGCGAGGGAGGGGCTCCCGTGCGGAGTCTTCATGACTTGAACATGGACGATGAAAGACTCCGGGAATCTTGCCGGGAAACGAATTCGTCACGGCCTATTGACTTCGAAACTTGAAGGCATAGTCTCTGCAACGTTGCTTTTACCTTCAAGTGGTGGGTACCCCCAACCTATGCGCCACTGGAAGGGCCAGCCCCCGATGCCCGGCAGCGCAGCCGGGCCACTGGAGTTCACGTTGACCAGCACCGCGCAGCCGACGGTTCCGGAAGGCCGTAAGGCCCACCCGGACCACCTCGGCCATGTCATCTTCATCACCGCGGCTGCCGCGATGGGCGGCTTCCTCTTCGGCTACGACAGTTCCGTCATCAACGGTGCCGTCGAGGCGATCCGCGACCGTTACGACGTCGGCTCGGCCGTTCTCGCCCAGGTGATCGCCGTCGCCCTGATCGGCTGCGCCATCGGCGCGGCGACCGCCGGCCGGATCGCCGACCGGATAGGCCGGATCCGCGTGATGCAGATCGCCTCGGTGCTGTTCACCATCAGCGCCGTCGGCTCCGCCCTGCCGTTCTCCCTCTGGGACCTGGCCTTCTGGCGGGTCATCGGCGGCTTCGCGATCGGTATGGCCTCGGTCATCGGCCCGGCCTATATCGCGGAGGTCTCGCCGTCCGCCTACCGCGGCCGCCTCGGCTCCTTCCAGCAGGCCGCGATCGTCATCGGCATCGCCATCTCCCAGCTCGTCAACTGGGGCATTCTCAACGTCGCGGGCGGTCAGCGCGCCACCCTCGCCGGCCTGGAGGCCTGGCAGTGGATGCTCGGCGTGATGGTCGTGCCGGCCATCCTCTACGGCCTGCTCTCCTTCGCGATCCCCGAGTCGCCGCGCTACCTGATCTCCGTCGGCAAGGTCGACCGTGCCAAGGAGGTGCTGTCCGAGGTCGAGGGCCACACCGTCAACCTCGACACCCGGGTCGTGGAGATCCAGGACGCGATGCGCCGTGAGCACAAGTCGAGCTTCAAGGACCTGCTCGGCAGCAAGATGGGCTTCCTGCCGATCGTCTGGGTCGGCATCGGGCTCTCGGTCTTCCAGCAGCTGGTCGGCATCAATGTCGCCTTCTACTACTCCTCGACGCTGTGGCAGTCCGTCGGTATCAACCCCGAGAGCTCGTTCTTCTACAGCTTCACCACCTCCATCATCAACATCGTCGGCACCGTGATCGCGATGCTCTTCGTCGACCGGATCGGCCGCCGCCCGCTGGCGCTGATCGGCTCGGCCGGTATGGCCATCGCGCTCGCCCTGGAGGCCTGGGCCTTCTCCGCCAAGACCGCGGCCGGCACCCTGCCGGCCACCGAGGGCGTCGTGGCCCTGATCGCCGCGCATGTCTTCGTGCTCTTCTTCGCCCTCTCCTGGGGCGTCGTGGTCTGGGTCTTCCTCGGCGAGATGTTCCCGAACAAGATCCGCGCCGCCGCGCTGGGCGTCGCCGCCTCCGCGCAGTGGATCGCCAACTGGGCCATCACCGCCAGCTTCCCGAGCCTGTCCGACTGGAACCTGTCGGGTACGTATGTGATCTACACGGTCTTCGCTCTGCTCTCGATCCCCTTCGTGCTCAAGTACGTCAAGGAGACCAAGGGCAAGGCGTTGGAGGAGATGGGCTAACCCCCCGCCAGTCCGTCTCCTCAGTTGTGGCTGCTGCCCCGGCTCACCCGAGCCGGGGCAGTACCGTTTCCGGGGTGTGCCGTCGGGCTAGTCGAGCAGCGGGCTGCCCTTCGGTATCTCCATCCAGCGGCGGGGCGGGCCGTCCAGCGGGGCTGCGTCCGTGACCCGCAGTCCCGCCATCGCCGAGGCGTAGGCGATCTCGGCGGCGCCCCACGCGTCCTCCGGCACATCCCAGTCCCAGAAGCGGTAGAGCCAGTGCGCATCGGGGGAGTCGGAGCCGAGCGCAGGGTGGCCGATCTCCTCCCAGGACTTGCTGTGGCCGTCGCGGGAGAGGCCGCCGAAGGTGCCTCCCGCGGGGTTGAAGTAGAGGCCGTAGGCGGTGGTGCCGGGGGAGAGGGCCTCGAGGACGGAGTCGGTATTCAGCAGATACGACGTGGGCTGGATCAGCACACATCCGCCGGGCACTCCCGTCACCCCGATGTGGCGCTCCGGGTCCTCGAACTCCCAGGGATCGAGGCCGTACAGGAACTCGTCCGGATCGATGTCGTCCTCGTCCTCGTCCTCCTCCTCCTCTTCGTCCTCGGCCTCGTCCTCGTCGTCCTCGTCGTCCTCGTCGTCGTCCTCATCGGACGCAGTGCAGGTGCACGGGCCGCCTCCCAGACGGCGGATGGCCTCGTCCTCGTCGATGCCCGGAACGAAGGCGATCGAGACGCCTTCGGTCTCCACCCCCGCGAACACGGCCGTCCGCTCATCGGCCTCCCGCTGGGCGGCCCGCTCCTCCTCCGTCAGCGGAACCGCCCCGGGCAGGCCGGCGAAGAGCGGGGCCATGGCCGTCGTCAGCGCCAGCCGGCCCGGCGAACGGCCGCAGAGCTGCGGGCTCCAGGCATCGGCCCCGGCCTCCAGCAGCAGCGCGGCGTTCTCCTTTGCGCCGTGGCAGACCGCGTGCCACAGCGCGGTGCAGCCTTCGCCGTCCCGGGCGTCCACCTCGCGGGCCCGCGCGATCAGCTCGGCGACGATCCCGGGCGGGCTCTGCGCGGCGGCCAGATGCAGCGGTGTTTCGACCGAGTCGGGCTGGACGCGGTCGGGATCGGCGCCGTTCGCCAGGCGGGTCCGGACCAGCTCCGCGTCCCGCCAGTCGTGGGTGCCCATCCACTCCCAGTCGGCCCGCGACGGGTCGGGGGTGGGCGGGCTCCACTCCTCGGGCTCCGGGGGCTGCGCCATGATCTCGTACGGCCCGATGCTCGCGAACAGGAAGTTCTGCTCGTCCTCAGCGTCCGACGGCGGGGCGGGCGGCGCGGCGTCCGGCCAGATCTCCAGGGCCTCGCCGACCGCCGCCCGCAGCGCCGCGGCGTCGATGTCCGTATGCGTCTCGGGTACCCGTTCGTCCGGCCAGGCGACCACCAGCTGCGTCGGCCCCAGGGGCGGCAACTGGGAAAGATGCAGCTCCAGTTGATAGTGGAAGGCGCCGCCGGAGCCGTCCGTCAGCCGCAGGGAGGGGCGGTCCGTCGCGGGCCATTCCTCGCCGTCGAGCGTGCTGACCTTGCGCCCGTCGGACAGCTGCACCCCCAAACGCAGTCCGCCCGGGTGCGTCCCGTCGTCGTCCGGCCGGCCTTCCGGTCGGGCCCGCCGCAGGAAGACGTTCACCCGCAACGTCACCGAGCTCGGCCAGACCTCCCACCCCGTGAGCATGATGCGGACGTCCGGCCCGACGCCGATCTCCACGACCTGCCGTATCTGCGCCGGTACGAACCAGTCGGCGGGTGCAAAGCCCTCGTCCTCGGCGGGCTCATACCGGCTCAACACCAGCCCCTCGCCCAGCGGTTCGGGCGGTGCGGCGCCGGCGATCGGTACGTCGAAGAAGTTCATGTGACAGATAGTGACACCCGCCACTGACAACGCCGCCCCACGCGGCCATCGCCGCAGGTCAAACCGCTGTACCGCCCGCCGTACCGGCCTCCAGCCGCGGCATCACCCGCTCCGTGAAGAGATGCAGCGAACGCCAGCCCTCGTCGACCGGCATCCCGCCGCACAGCGGATGCAGGATCAACGAGCCCTGCGCGCCTGCCTCCTGGGCCAGCCGCACGCAGTCGTCCGGCGTGACGATCCGGTAGACGCCCTCCTTGCGCAGCGCCTCGGCGTCCGTCGCGGCGGAGCGCACCGCGGAGCGGATATCGGCGGACTGCCAGGAGGCGTAGGTCTGTGCCTCGTGCAGCAGATGCGACCCGTACGCGGCCCAAGTGCGGTCCGGATCCTCGGAGATGTGCAGGAGGCTGGTCCGCTCGGGCGGCTGCATGACCCAGCCCTCGGTGCCGTACTCGGCGCGCCGCTCCTCGTAATAGGCCGCCAGCTCCGGGAGATGGGCGCTGGGGAAGAGCGGCAGTCCCAGGCGGGCGGCGCGCCGGGCCGCGGCGCGGGAGCTGCCGCCGACCAGCAGCAGGGGATGCGGCTGGGTGTACGGGCGCGGGGTGACCCGGACGGTGCGGCCCTGATAGGTGAACGGTTCGCCGGTCCAGGCGGCGAGCAGGGTCTCGAGCACCTCGTCCTGGAGTGCGCCGCGGCCCGCCCAGTCCTTGCCGTGTGCCGTGTACTCCTCCTCCCGGTAGCCGAGCCCGGCGACGGTCATCAGGCGGCCGCCGCTGAGGAGGTCGAGCGAGGCGATGTCCTCGGCCAGCCGCAGCGGGTCGTGCAGCGGTGTGATCAGGGCGGAGACGGTGACGCCGATGCGGCGGGTGGCGCCGAAGACGGCGCCGGCGAAGGTGAGTGGGGAGGGTATCCAGCCGTTGGTGGTGGCGTGGTGCTCCTCGGTCTGGACCATGGTCAGCCCGCGGTCGTCGGCGAAGGCGGCCATCTCGACGGCGGCGCGGTATCGGGCGGAGAGCGCGTCAGGGGCGGGCGACGGGTCGACGAGGTTGAAGCGCAGGACCGTGACGGGCTTCGCAGACATGACGACGTCCCCTTCGCCGGGCGGTGGGCGAAGGGGACGCTAGCTGACGTTACGTCAGATGGCCAGGGTGCGGGGCCGGCCCGCCCGGGGTCAGCCGACCTCGGCCGGCGCCGGGGCCTCGTCGGTCACCGGCCCGGACGTGCCCACCGGCTCGGACGCGCCCGCCGGGGCGGTCTCGCGGGCCGCCGGCAGCACCGCGAAGACCAGCGCGGAGATCGCAATCGTGGCGGCCCAGCCCAGGCCGTTCTCGCCGACCCAGGTGGTGGCCAGCGGGCCGGTGAACCACTGGACCTTGGTGAAGCACAGGCCCGCGGCCAGCGCGACGCCCCAGGCGGTCATGGCCTGCCAGCAGAAGCCGCCGACGTACCAGTAGCGGCTGGTGCGGCCGGTGTTCATCAGGCTGTCCGCGTCGTAGCGCACGGTCTTCTTGCGGCGCCGCGCCATGTCGATGCCGTACACGCCGATCCATGCGGAGAACGAGACCGCGAGCAGCGTCAGGAAGGCGATGAACTGGCCGATGAAGTCCTTGGCCACCAGCATCATGAACAGGCCGCCGACCAGGCTGATGACGGCGTTGATGCTGACCGCCAGGGCGCGCGGCAGCTTGACGCCCATGGTCTGGGCGGTGAAGCCCGCGGAGTACATCGACAGGCTGTTGATCAGCACCATGCCGATCAGCGCGGTGAGCAGGTACGGGATCGCGATCTCGCGCGGCAGGACCTGGCCGAGGAACGACATCGGGTCGGTGTTCTGGTTGGCCAGCGACGGGTTGCCGACGGCCATCACGCCACCCATGATCACCATCGGGATCAGCACCAGGGCCGCACCGGAGATGGTGGTGCCGACGATCTTCTTGCCGGAGGCGGAGTGCGGCAGGTAGCGCGCGAAGTCCGGGCCCGTGGGGACCCAGCTGATGCCGCCGGCTGCGATGGTGCCGATGCCCGCGATCATCAGGGTGGCGCTGCCCGGCGACTTGGAGAGGATGTCGCTCCACGGCATCTTGACGATCAGATGGACCAGGACGACCACGCTGATCGCGCTGAACAGGTACGTCGAGTACTTGTTGCACACGTTCAGCGCCTTGCGGCCCAGACCGCTCACCAGGAAGGTGCAGGCGACAAAGCCGAGCAGCGTGACGACGATCAGGACGTTGTTGGCCTTGATGCCGAACACCAGGTTCAGGATGGTCAGGATGGCGTACGCGCCGGTGACCGCGTTGATCGTCTCCCAGCCGAAGCGGGCGACCCACAGGATCGCGCCCGGGAAGTAGTTGCCCCGCACGCCGAAGGTGGCGCGGGAGAGCATCGCGCCCGGGGCGCCGCCCCACTTGCCGGAGACCGACAGGATGCCGACCATGCCGAAGGACACGGCGGAGGCGATGGCGGCCACGATCAGGACCTGCCAGAAGTTCAGGCCGTTGTTGATCACCAGGGAGGCGCCCATGGTGAGCAGCAGCACGCTGATGTTGGCGGCGACCCAGGTGGGGAAGAGCTCGCGGACGCGGCCCTGGCGCTCGTTGTCGGGGACGGGTTCGATGCCGCGGGTCTCGACGGCGCCTTCGGAAGCGGACGTGGACGTGGTGCTGGTGCCCATAGGTGCGGTGTCTCCGTGCGGGGGATCTGGGGCACCCCCGGGGAGGAGGTGCAGGCAGCGGCTGTGGTACCTGGCCGGATTTGGCTGCCAGGACTCTACGCGCGTTGAGTGGCTGGCCACCATCGTACTTTGAACCAAGTTCTACTCGTACATCCCTTTGGATCCCCCGACAAGGACAGGCATCACACGCCCTTGTGGAAGGATCCATTCCCCCCTCGCTGATCAGGGCGGGGACGGTGCCGACCGCCGCTGGCTGACACGGTGGTCGGCCCGCCGCAGCAGCTCCTCGGGGTCGTCGACCGGCGGCGAGATCCACGTCTCGTTGATGGCGCGCTTCAGCTCCTTCTCGAAGCCTTCGGGGCCGCGCCGCAGCGTCCGGTCGAACCCGGCCGTGGCCACCGCGCCGGCCGCGCCGAGATCCAGACAGGTGCTGTACGGGTCGGGTGTGAAGTCGACCGGCGGCAGGCCGAGCAGATCGGCCGCGGCGTTGTGGCCCGCCGCCTTGCCCAGCGGCGTCGCGTACTGGCAGCTCTGCGGCACGGCGTGGCCGCCCTCCGCCCTGGCCGCCGCGGTGTCCCCGGCCGCGTAGACGCCCTCGACGCCGGACACCCGCAGCCGGCCGTCCACGGCGAGCCGCCCCAGCCCGTCCCGCGGCGCGGGGATCTGCGCGGTCAGCGCGCTCGCCCGCATCCCGGCGGTCCACACGGCCGTACGGGCGGGCAGCACGCTGCCGTCGGAGAGCCGCACCGCGTGCGCGTCCAGCCCGGTGACCGTGACGCCGAGGCGCCGCTCGATGCCCAGCTCGTCCAGCGCCCGCGTGATCACCGGACGGGCCGCCTCGCCCAGCCCCTCCCCGACGGCTGCCGCCCGCTCGACGAGGATCACCCGCACCTCGTCCCCGGCGCCGTACGGGGCGGCCCGGGCGCGCAGCCGGCCGACCAGCTCGGTGGCGATCTCCAGCCCGGTGAACCCGGCGCCGACCACCACCGCACTCCAGCGGCCCGGCCCGTCCGGCCCGTCGGGCAGCGCCCGCAGATGGTCCTCCAGCTTCACCGCGGCGGCCAGGGTGTCGATGTCGTGCAGCAGTGCGGCGCCGGGCAGCTCGGGCCGGACCACAGCGCTCCCGGTGGCCAGCACCAGCCGCCGGTAGCCCACCTCCATGCGGGTGCCGTCGGCGGCGGTCGCGGTGACCCGGCGCCGCCCGGTGTTGACGGCCGTCGCGGTCGCGGCGATCCGGCGCACGCCGACCGGACCCAGCACCCGGTCGAGCGGGACGCGGAAGCCGGCCGGATCGGCCTGGTAGAGGCGGGGGCGGAGGGCCAGGTCGGGGAGCGGGGTGAGCAGCGCGACCGTTGTGCCGCCGGCTTGGGGGTGGGTGTCCTCGTGGGCGCGCAGTAGGCGGGTGGCCGCGGCGGCGCTCCACAGTCCGGCGAAACCGCCGCCCAAAACCAGGACATCAAACATCCAGATTCCCCTTCCAGCGCTCCACGGGCGGGTCCCGGGGAGATGAATCCGGATACTACACATCCAGAATTGATCCTGGACACAGCGCATCCGGATTCGGTCCAGGGGCCGTGAATCCGGGTCCGGCGCGTGCAGTCCCCACCGGCGGGGCGTGGCTGATACTGGAGGGGTTATGGAAACCGTCATCCTTGCTGTAGTCATCGCCGTGGTCGTGCTCGGCGCGATCAGCGGGCTCGTCGTCAGCGGCCGCAAGAAGAAGCAGCTGCCGCCGTCCCCGCCGGCCGCCCCCTCCGTCACCGCGCCTCCCGCCGAACCGCATGTCGGTGAGGAAGCCGAAGCCCCCAGCGACGAAGAACGTCGCACCATCGAAGAGGTCGGACTGCCGTCGGCCGAGGCCGAGGCACCCGTCGCCGAGCCCGAGGCGCCCGCCGCGCCCCCGGTACCGGCCGTCGAGGTTCCCGAGCCCACCGCAGGCCGGCTGGTCCGGCTGCGCGCCCGGCTCTCCCGTTCCCAGAACACCCTCGGCAAGGGCCTGCTCTCCCTGCTCTCCCGCGAACACCTCGACGAGGAGACCTGGGAGGAGATCGAGGACACCCTGCTGACCGCCGACGTCGGCGTCGCCCCCACCCAGGAACTCGTCGACCGGCTGCGCGAGCGCGTCAAGGTCCTCGGCACCCGCACCCCCGAGGACCTGCGCACGCTGCTGCGCGAGGAGCTGCTCGCCCTCATCGGCACCGACGAGGACCGCGCCGTGCACACCGCCAACGGCATCGGCAACGGCGGCACGGAGATCCCCGGCGTCGTCCTGGTCGTCGGCGTCAACGGCACCGGCAAGACCACGACCACCGGCAAGCTCGCCCGTGTCCTGGTGGCCGACGGCAAGTCCGTCGTCCTCGGCGCTGCCGACACCTTCCGCGCCGCCGCCGCCGACCAGCTCCAGACCTGGGGCGAGCGGGTCGGCGCCCGTACGGTCCGCGGGCCCGAGGGCGGCGACCCCGCCTCCATCGCCTTCGACGCGGTGAAGGAAGGCATCGCCGAGTCCGCCGATGTCGTCCTGATCGACACCGCCGGCCGGCTGCACACCAAGACCGGCCTGATGGACGAGCTCGGCAAGGTCAAGCGGGTCGTCGAGAAGCACGGCCCGGTCGGCGAGGTGCTGCTCGTCCTGGACGCCACCACCGGCCAGAACGGCCTGGTGCAGGCGCGGGTGTTCGCCGAGGTCGTGGACATCACCGGCGTGGTGCTCACCAAGCTCGACGGCACCGCCAAGGGCGGCATCATCGTCGCCGTCCAGCGCGAACTGGGCGTACCGGTCAAGCTGGTGGGCCTGGGCGAGGGTGCGGACGACCTCGCGCCGTTCGAGCCCGAGGCCTTCGTCGATGCGCTGATCGACTGACGCGCTCCCCCGGGCGCCACGCCCCGGCTGTCACCGGTCCCCGGACCCGCACACGGCGGGTACCGGGGGCCGGCCTCGTTCCCTCGCCACCCGGTCCGGATGCCCCTGGTGATGGCGGCACCCCGCTCCCTGGGGAAGCCCGGACGCTCATGAGGGGGGACAGCCGCATTCTCTGCCCCGGGCGTGGCTCATAGCGTCATCGCCATGACAACTCCCCTGGCGTTATCGGCGCCCGCAGCACGGCGTCGTGGACCGCTGGTCTTTCTGGGCGTGGCCTGTCTGGGCATCTGGGTGGCCATGACGCCGCTCCTGGCCACGGGATTCCAGCGGGCGGACGGCCGGGCGGAGACCGGCGCCCTGGCGCAGGCGTGCATCGCGGCGGCGATGTTCGCGCCGGCGCTCGCGGCGGTCCTCGTAGTCCGCTTCGTCGAGCGGACCGGCCGGGTGCGGGACGTCCTCGCCCTGCGGTGGCCGACTCCCTGGAACCACGCCGTGCGGGCGTGCCTGACGGCCCTTGCCGTCCCGGCGGGCCTGACCGCCCTCGCCCTCGCCCTCGGCCACGCAGCGGGCGTCTACCCCGTGGGCGAGGTGCACTGGAAGGGACTCGGTACCTGGGCGGCAGGGCTGCTGCTGCAGATACTGGTGTCGCTGCCCCTGTTCTTCGGCGAGGAACTGGGCTGGCAGGGCTACCTGTTCCCGCGCCTGGCACACGGCGGGCCGCGGCCTCGCCCGCTGTTCGCCTACCTGGCCACCGGCCTCGCGTTCGCGTTGTGGCATCTGCCCACCCTGCTGATGGGCGGCCAGTATCCGGGGCACCCCTGGTACGTGTCCGTGCCTGCGATGCTGGTGAGCTGCACGCTCGCGCTGCCCCTCTTCACCTGGCTGCGGCTGCGCTCCGGCTCGGTGGTCCCCGCGGTCCTCGGCCATGCCTTCGTGAGCACGGCCAGCGTGAACATGGTCAAGGAGTTCGCCGACCGGGACGTCCCCCTGGATCCCCTGCAGATGGGGCTCGCCGGCTGGCCCGGCTGGATCGTCATGGGCACCTTCGTCGCCTTCCTCGCCCTGACGGGACGGCTCCGCACGGCGCCGGATCTCCTGGACCGCGGCTCCTCCCGGAAGCCCCCGGCCCTGGCGCCCTCATAGATCCATCGCCGCGCGCTCAAGGCCGTGGGCATGCTGAGGATCATGACCACACCCCTCGAGGTACCGGCCCGCGCCGGTACGGAACGGCTCCCCGACGGACGGCTGCTGGGCTGGGCCGAGTGGGGTCCGGCAAACGGCACGCCGGTCCTGCTCTCCTCGGGCGCGGCCACCGGCCGGCGCCTGGGATCCGGCCGGGCCGCCGCCGAGCGGCTCGGGGTCCGGCCGATCAGTCTGGACCGGCCCGGCCCGGGCGCCTCCTCGCCCGCGCCCCGCCGCACCTTCGCCGACTTCGCTGCCGGCATACGGGACTTCGCCGCCCGGCGGGATCCGGGCCGGCCCGCCATGGCCGGCCATGCGCAGGGGGCGCCGTTCGCCCTCGCCTGCGCCGCGCACGGCGTGACCGGCGCGCCGGCGGTCGTCTCCGGGGCGGACGAGGTCGCCGCCCCGCGGTTCGCAGGGGCGCTGCCCGACGAATTGCGCCGGCTCGTCGCTCTCGCGGTGTCCGACCCGGACGCCGCCGAGCAGCTCTTCGCCCGATTCACCGCGCAGGCCATGTGGGCCATGGCCATGGTCATGGCCGGCAGCCCGGACTGCGACCTCGCCGTCCACGAGGAGCCGACGTTCGCCGCCGCCTGCCGGCACGCGCTGGACGAGGCCTTCGCACCGGGACCTCAGGGGTATGCGCGCGACACCGTGCTCGCCATGGGCCGGTGGGACATCGATCTCTCCGCGATCCGGGTCCCGGTGGACCTGTGGTACGGCGAGGAGGACGCCACCCACTCACCGGGCCAGGGCGCCGGCCTGACCGAGCGGATCCCGGGAGCCGTCCGGCACCTCGTTCCGGGGATCGGGGGCGCCGTGCTGTGGACCCACGCCGAGGACGTCCTCCGTACGCTCCTCGACCGCACCGGCGGACCGGAGCCGGCCGATGCACCGTGAGACCGATGTGCTGCGGGACCGGGGCGTCGCAAGACCGATACGCCGTTGGACGGATGCGGCGTAGGACGGATACGGCGTAGGGCCGACGAGCCGTAACGGGTCCGGGTCCGGGACCGGCGCCGGTTCAGACGCAGACGCGCGCGCAGAGATACGCCAAAGTGCCGACCATCAGGCGCGCCTGCGGCGGACGGCGGGCCGTCTCCGGGGCCGGCGGGCGCAGCCAGCGCATCGGGCCCTGGCCGCCGAGGTCGGACGGCGGCGCGGTGATGTGGTCGCCGTCGCCCAGCGGACGCAGGTCGAGGTCGGCGTCGTCCCAGCCCGTCCGGTAGAGCAGGCCCGGCAGATCGGCGGCCGCGCCGGGGGCGACGAAGAACAGGGCGCGGCCGGCCGGGGTGGCGGCCACCGGGCCGAGCGGCAGGCCCATCCGCTCCAGCCGGGCCATCGCGCCGCGGCCCGCCGCCTCCGGGACGTCGAGGATGTCGAACGACCGGCCCACCGGGAGGAGCACGGCCGCGCCCGGCGTCTCGGACCAGGCCGTCGCGGCCTCCTCCAGCGTCGCCCCGGCCGCCAGCTCCTTGCCGAAGTCCAGCGGATGCGCGCCGGGGGAGGGGCAGTCGGCGGCGCCGCACGAGCAGTCCGTACGGCCGCTGCCGGAGCGGACCGCGCGGGCACCGGGGGCGACGTCCCAGCCCCACAGACCGGTGCACTCCGCCACCGCCGTGATCTCCGGCGACCGGGCGCGGCGCCGCGCGCCGGACCGAATCTCCCGGATGCCACCGATCGTGAAGCCCATGCCCCCTCCAACGGGTGCTGCCTGCCTGTGGTTACGAGCCGGTGAGCTGCCCGGCCGACCCCAACTGCCGTGCTGTACCGCGCCGTCGACGGCCGGTGGTGTCGGGGCGCGGTGCGGGGTGACGGGTTGCGCCGGGTCGTGCGGTGCGGACCGCACTCCCTTGTGCGCACCGTTCCGCCCGGCCCGTTCCGACCTCTGTCAAGTCAATCGCGAGAGCCCGCCGGGCAGTTCATTCAAAGGGGTGGCGAATGGTGGCGTTTCCGCGATCGCCCTCGCGGGGGGCGTGATCGTAGGATTACTTTCAGTGCGTGAACCCCTCAGAGGCATCCTTCGCACGGGTATGCCGGTGGCAACGCGCCGGTCGGGCACAGGCCAAAAGGTGTGGCCGGAATGCGTGATCGGGTAGATGTACCACGGACAGGCGTCGCAAACGGGCGGCGGCCTGGAAACGGTTCGCACCAAATACCGGGCAACTATCGGGATGGGGGCTTCCAAGTGGCCGGCAACGGCGGCACGGGCGGCACCGACGCCGTCAAACGACCCAACGCACAACTGGGTTCGTGGTTCATGCGCAGCGGCTGGTCCAAGGGCGAGCTGGCGCGACAGGTCAACCGCCGGGCGCGGCAGATGGGCGCCCATCACATCAGCACCGACACCTCCCGGGTGCGCCGCTGGCTCGACGGCGAGCAGCCGCGCGAGCCCATTCCGCGGATCCTGTCCGAGCTGTTCTCGGAACGGTTCGGCTGCGTCGTCGGCATCGAGGAACTGGGCCTGCGCACCGCACATCAGTCCCCCTCCACCTCCGGCGTCGACCTGCCCTGGGCAGGCCCCCAGACCGTCAGCCTCATCAGCGAGTTCTCCCGCAGCGACCTGATGCTGGCGCGTCGCGGCTTCCTGGGCACCTCCCTGGCGCTGGCCGCCGGGCCCACCCTGATCGAGCCGATGCAGCGCTGGCTGGTGCCGGTGCCCGCCGGGCAGGGCGGTGCTCAGGCACCGCCGGACCGCGCGCGGCGGCCCGTCCGGCTCTCCCGGCCCGAGCTCGAACTCCTCGAATCGACGACCGCGATGTTCCGGCAGTGGGACGCCCAGTGCGGCGGCGGCCTGCGGCGCAAGGCGGTCGTCGGCCAGCTCCACGAGGTCACCGACCTCCTCCAGGAGCACCACTCCGAGGAGATCTCCAAGCGGCTGTTCAAGGTCGCCGCCGAGCTCGCCGAGCTGGCCGGCTGGATGAGCTACGACATCGGGCTCCAGCCCACCGCCCAGAAATACTTCGTGCTCGCGCTGCACGCCTCCAAGGAGGCCGGCGACCGCCCCCTGGGCTCGTACATCCTGTCCAGCATGAGCCGCCAGATGATCCATCTCGGGCGGTCGGAGGACGCGCTGGAGCTGATCCACCTCGCCCAGTACGGCAGCCGGGAGACGGCCACCCCCCGCACCCAGGCGATGTTGTATGCGATGGAGGCGCGCGCCTACGCCGGGATGGGCCAGCCCAGCAAGGTCAAGCGGGCCGTCCGGATGGCCGAGGACACCTTCTGCGACGTCACGCCGGGCGACGCCGAACCGGACTGGATCCGCTTCTTCTCCGAGGCCGAGCTGAACGCCGAGAACGCCCACTCCTACCGTGACCTCGCCTATGTGGCGGGCCGCAGCCCCACCTACGCCTCGCTCGCCGAGCCCGTCATGCAGCGCGCCGTGGAGCTGTTCGGCAAGGACCCCGAACACCAGCGGTCGTATGCGCTCAACCTCATCGGGATGGCCACCGTCCATCTGCTGCAGAAGGAGCCGGAGGCCTGCGCGGCGATGGCGCAGCAGGCGATCCCGTTCGCCAAACAGGTCCGCTCCGAGCGGGTCAACACCCGGCTGCGCAAGACGGTGGACACCGCGGCCCGCGAGTTCTCCGGCGTCGCCGAGGTGTGCCGGCTGAGCGATGAGCTCTCCCGCCAGCTGCCGGAACACGCGGCGGAGGCCGTCTGACCCCACCGCCCCAAGGCCCCCGGCCGCGGCCGCCGCCCCGTACAGCCCGACTCGGCTTCCCCACGCCAGGTCATACGGACGGCGCCGCGGCCGGGTCTGTTCGATGGTTGCGGGGGGCTGAACGGGGGAGTGCCGGGCGAGGGCGCAGTTCACCTTGGCGTAACACGTACGGCGTCTTCGTCACTGCCGCGAAACACCCGCAAGGTTTGGCCGAAACCACGCTGCGACAACCTCATCGCGAAGTCGGCCCACCCAGCACCACGCCCGCACGGGCCGCATCGACGACGAGGAGACGCCGATGCCCCCAGGCATCCTGACAATGGCAGCGGACAAGGCCACACTCAGTCCGGCCAACACCGGATTCATGCTGATCTGCTCCGCGCTGGTGATGGTCATGACACCCGGCCTCGCCTTCTTCTACGGAGGCATGGTCCGGGTCAAGAGCGTGCTCAACATGCTGATGATGAGTTTCATCAGCCTGGGCATCGTGACGATCCTTTGGGTCCTGTACGGCTTCGGGCTCACCTTCGGCACGGACAAGGGCGGCTTTGTCGGCTGGACCGGCGACTTCGCCGGCCTCAGCAACATCGGACTGACCGAGCTGTGGGGATCCACCACCATCCCGGTCTATGTTTTCGCGGTCTTCCAGCTGATGTTCGCGATCATCACGCCCGCGCTGATCAGCGGCGCGCTCGCGGACCGGGTGAAGTTCACCGCCTGGGCGCTGTTCATCGCCCTGTGGGTCACCGTCGTCTACTTCCCCGTCGCCCACTGGGTGTGGGGCGAGGGCGGCTGGCTCTTCAAGCTGGAGGTCATCGACTTCGCCGGCGGTACGGCCGTGCACATCAACGCCGGTGCCGCCGCGCTCGGCGTGATCCTGGTCGTCGGCAAGCGCATCGGCTTCAAGAAGGACCCGATGCGGCCGCACAGCCTGCCCCTGGTGATGCTCGGCGCCGGCCTGCTGTGGTTCGGCTGGTTCGGCTTCAACGCCGGCTCCTGGCTCGGCAACGACGACGGCATCGGCGCGGTCGCCTTCGTCAACACCCAGGTCGCCACCGCCGCCGCGATGCTCGGCTGGCTCGCCTACGAAAAGCTCCGGCACGGCTCGTTCACCACACTGGGCGCCGCCTCCGGCGCGGTCGCCGGACTCGTCGCGATCACCCCGGCCTGCGGCTGCGTCAGCCCGCTCGGCGCCATCGCGATCGGCGTGATCGCCGGTGTGCTGTGCGCGATGGCCGTCGGCCTGAAGTACAAGTTCGGCTACGACGACTCCCTCGACGTCATCGGCGTCCACCTGGTCGGCGGCGTCGCCGGATCGCTGCTGATCGGACTGTTCGCCACCGGCGGGGTACAGAGCGAGGCCAAGGGCCTGTTCTACGGCGGCGGCTTCGAGCAGCTCGGCAAGCAGGCCATCGGAGTGGTCAGCGTGCTGCTGTACTCCCTGGTCGTCTCCTACGTCCTTGCCAAGGTCATCGACCTGGTGATGGGCTTCCGGATCGAGGCGGACGAGGAGATCGCCGGCATCGACCAGGCCGCACACGCCGAGACGGCGTACGACTTCACCGGCGCAGGCGGCGGCGCGATGGCCCGCAAGGGCCCGGCACTCGGTGAGACCCTGACGAAGAAGGTGGACGCGTGAAGCTCATCACGGCAGTAATCAAGCCGCACCGGCTGGACGAGGTGAAGGACGCCCTGCAGGCGTTCGGCGTCCACGGCCTGACCGTCACCGAGGCCAGCGGCTACGGCCGGCAGCGCGGCCACACCGAGGTGTACCGCGGCGCCGAGTACACCGTCGACCTGGTGCCCAAGATCCGTATCGAGGTGCTGGTGGAGGACGCCGACGCGCAGGAGCTGCTCGACGTCATCGTCAAGGCGGCCCGTACCGGCAAGATCGGGGACGGGAAGGTGTGGAGCGTTCCGGTTGACGACGCGGTCCGGGTACGCACCGGAGAAC
>NZ_JBEZJZ010000049.1:34801-57667 GCF_040651455.1 Streptomyces sp. NPDC048483 | reverse complement strand
CGTCAGGGACGAGATCATCAACCACCCACCAGACCCTGCCCGATGACACCGCCAACTCCCAGCCGCCGCACCGAACTCATTCTGAAATGATCAGTTAAGCCCCCCTCGGTCGTCTCGCCCTCTCGGTCCTGCACAGTTCCCCCGCCGTCACTACCAAGATCGAATCTACTGTGTCCCGTGAGGATGGAGTGCCAAGTTCACCACCCGCTGGTATGTCGATATGGCAACTTGGCGCGAAGCATTCGATCACGAAGCGTTCCACTCGTCGGCCCTGCATGGGAAGTGCGCGTCTCGGCTCTGCCCGTTCGCAGTAGGGCACAACCATGCCGAGCGGTCCTTTCCGCCCTGCTCACACCCAGGTTGAGGGGTGGCGGGGGCAAGGGTCGGATCCCGGCTAGAAGTTGGCTGAAAACGGTCGCGCGCAGACTTGCAAGCGTCTCAATCGACCGGCGTACGCCGGTTGCAGTGCCGGCCACCCCCGTGCGCTGCCGCACCCATATGTCCCGCTCTGTCCCGGTGTCGTCCGACCTCGCGGACCCGCACCCTGGCCGCCGTCCGTTCGGATTGCCGCAGCAGTGCGCGGCAGGCACCGGTCACCGCCGCGAGTCCGGCGGCGGCGCCGGCCGCGCCGCCGACCGAGGCGCCGCTCATGATCAGTACGAAGGGCACCAGGACGCAGCTGAACGCGCCCCAGCGCACCACATCGCTCACTGAGTCGGGTGATCTCTTGGACGGCGCGGGCATCGCGGGCTCCCTTCCGGCGGGCAGCTACTACAACGCTTCCGGCGATCATGGGTCACCGCGATGGGTACGTACGGGGGCAGGCCGGGGCATTGCCATCGGCGCCACGCTCCGGCATGCTCCGGGGAACGTTCGAGCCCTTGACCCGCTCGGCGGGCGCCCCTTGCCCGCGGCGCGATCTGGGCAGCGGAGGAGTGGCGCCGTACTCTTGGGGTATCGGATTGGGAAGATGATTCCCAGTCGTATCGTTCCTCTTTGAACTATGGCTCCCGCCCCGCGATCGAGCCAGCTCAGTCAACTGCCGGATCAAGTCAATCGCCGTTCCCCGTTCGCCCCTCCGCAAGAGGACGTCCTCGCCGAGACACCAATGGCCGGTCACGAATTCCATGAACCCGCGGACCGCAAGCAGGTCGCCGATCAGATGGCGGACCTGGAAGCGGCGGAAGAGACACGCCACTCCTGCGACCCCGCCTTCCAGCACGGCGTGGTGGTCGGCTTCGACGGCTCCATGTCGAGCGAACGCGCATTGGCGTATGCAATCGGAATGACCCGGCGCTTCGGCTCCGGGCTGATCATCGTCCATGTGGCCAACCGGCTGCCGACGACCGTCTGGGCGGGCTGCGAGCCCCCCGTCTTCGTGGACGTCCCCGATCACCGCACCGAAGTGCTGGGCCTGGAGCTCGCCTGCGCCGACCATCTCACCGAGGTCCCCTGGATCCTCGTCGAGCGCGGCGGGGACATCTGCCATGAGCTGGAGGAGGTCGGCCGGGAGTACGAGGCCGACGCGATCGTGGTGGGCTCGACGCATGGCATCGTCGGCCGGATCTTCGGGTCGGTGGCGGGCCGGCTGGCGCGCCGCGCGCAGCGCCCGGTGATCGTCATCCCCTGATCAGTTCTCCCCGGCCCGGGCACAGTTGAGTGGGTGTCATGGGGATTGTGGGCACGTTCGCGCGTCCGCCGGCCCGCAGAGGTGGATGGTGCCCCTGTGAGGGGTAAAAGACCGTCACGCATCCGCGGTACGGACGTGCCGCCCACCGGGACGTGACGGTCCCGGAGCGGCGGCATCCACGCCGGCGTATGGGCGACGCCGGCAAAGGGGAGGCGACGGCGTGGCGCGTATGGTGGCACGCGCTACGCCGCCGGCCCCCTTTTTTTTGCGCCTGAGCCGGCGCCGCTCTCGCGTAGGGGGTTACTCGCCGTTGGGGTTGCTCAATTTTCGCTTCGGTGGCTTGGGGGTGGATTACTCCACGGTGACCGACTTGGCGAGGTTCCTGGGCTTGTCGATGTCGCGGCCCAGGGCCAGTGCCGTGTGGTAGGCCAGGAGCTGGAGCGGGATGCCCATCAGGATCGGGTCCAGTTCGGGCTCGTTCTTCGGGACGACGATGGTGTGGTCGGCCTTCTCCTGCTCCTGGTGCGCGACGGCCAGGATGCGGCCGCTGCGGGCCTTGATCTCCTCCAGCGCGGCGCGGTTCTTCTCCAGCAGGTCGTCGTCCGGGACGATCGCCACCGTCGGCATCGCGGGCTCGATGAGCGCCAGCGGGCCGTGCTTGAGCTCGGAGGCCGGGTAGGCCTCGGCGTGGATGTAGGAGACCTCCTTGAGCTTCAGGGAGGCCTCGCGCGCCACCGGGTAGCCGCGCACCCGGCCGATGAACATCATCGACTTGGCGTCCGCGTACTGGGCCGCCAGCTTCTTGATGTCCGCCTCGTTCTTGAGGATCTCGTCGATCTGGCCGGGCAGCTTGCGCAGGCCCTCGATGATCCGCTTGCCGTCCGCGACGGACAGGTCGCGGATGCGGCCGAGGTGCAGGGCGAGCAGCGCGAAGGAGACCACCATGTTGGTGAAGCACTTGGTGGAGACCACGCAGACCTCGGGCCCGGCGTGGACGTAGATGCCGCCGTCGGTCTCGCGGGCGATCGCCGAGCCGACGACGTTGACCAGGCCCAGGACCCGCGCGCCCTTGCGCTTGAGCTCCTGGACGGCGGCGAGTACGTCGTAGGTCTCACCGGACTGGGAGACCGCCACGTAGAGCGTGTCGGGGTCCACGACCGGGTTGCGGTAGCGGAACTCGGAGGCCGGCTCGGCGTCGGAGGGGATCCGGGCCAGCTCCTCGATCATCTGCGCGCCGATCTGGCCCGCGTGGTACGAGGTGCCGCAGCCCAGGATCTTCACCCGGCGCACCCCGCGCGCCTCGCGGGCGTCGAGGTTCAGGCCGCCCAGGTGCACGGTGGAGAAGCGGTCGTCGATCCGCCCGCGCAGCGCGCGGTCCACGGCGTCGACCTGCTCGGAGATCTCCTTGTGCATGTACGTGTCGTGCGCGCCCATGTCGTACGACTCGGGCGCGTACTCGACGGTCTCCGGCGCCGACGTCGTACGGGAGCCCTCGGTGGTGTACGTGCGGTAGTCGTCGGCCTTGAGAGTGGCCATCTCGCCGTCGTCCAGGGTCACGACCTGGCGGGTGTGCGAGACCAGCGCGGCGACGTCGGAGGAGACGAACATCTCGTGCTCGCCGATGCCCAGCACGACCGGGGAGCCGTTGCGGGCGACGACGATCCGGTCGGTGAAGTCGGCGTGCAGGACGGCGATGCCGTAGGTGCCCTCGATGTGCCGCAGCGCCTCGCGGACCTTCTCCTCCAGCTTCTCGGCCGGGGAGCGGCCGATCAGGTGGGCCAGCACCTCGGTGTCGGTCTCGGAGGCGAACTCCACGCCGTCGGCGGTGAGCTTGGCGCGCAGCTCGGAGGCGTTGTCGATGATGCCGTTGTGGACGACCGCGACCTTGCCCTCGGTGTCGAGGTGCGGGTGGGCGTTGTCGTCGGTCGGCGCGCCGTGGGTGGCCCAGCGGGTGTGGGCGATGCCGGTGCTGCCGGTGAAGCGCTTCGGCAGCCGGGCCTCCAGCTCGCGGACGCGGCCCTTGGCCTTGGCGGTCTTCAGGCCCGCGGCCTTGCCGCTGCCATTGGCGTGGATGGCGATGCCCGCCGAGTCGTAGCCGCGGTACTCCAGGCGCTGCAGGCCCTCAAGGAGCAGCGGAGCAACATCGCGCTTGCCGATATATCCGACGATCCCGCACATACAGCGACCTCCGAGTGAATCGTGGTGACGGACCACTTGCTTCTTGATCTGTTCCGGGTGTGCTCGGCGCCGGTCAGCCGTAGACCAGGCGGCGCAGCTGGCGTATCGAGAGGTCCGGAGGGGTCACGGCGCGGTGCGGCAGCTCGTGGGAGATCCGCTCGAAGATCGCCTCGTTCCGCAGCCCCTGGGACTGCAGCTCGCGGTGTCTGCGGCGGACGAACCCCTCCGTGGTCTCGTCGAAGTACGCGAGCACGTCCAGGACCACCCGGGCTGCCTCGCCGCGCTGTAGCGGCGTGCTGCGCACCAGGTGGTCGACAAGGTCCTCGTGGGACGGACGGCGATCGAGCACCCGTTGATACTGCGGGGCGGCGCCAGGATTCGCAAGAAATCTGCCCGATATCGGGCAAGTCCCTGGGATGGCGTCCGGAAACTGGTCTAAACCTTGACCGCGTACGAGGCTCACGGTACGCATGGTTACCTTTCGGTCGCTCCATGCCATGCAGGACATGCCCGGCAGCACCTGCCAGGCAGCACATGCCGCGCACGATGTACGCCGAAGGGACCGCCGATGAGACGACGCAGACTCCTCTTTTCGCTGCTGCTGGTCGCGGTGGCGGGGCTGGGAACCGCCGCCACACCGTCCCAGCCGTCCGCCGCCGCCCCCGCACCGCTCGACCGGGTCGTCCCCGCACCCGCCTCCGTACGGCCCGGCGGGGACCCGTACGCGATCGGCGACCGCACCCTCATCCGCGTGCCGGACGGATCGGGCGAGGCCAAGCGGATCGCCGGCCACCTGGCGGGCATGCTCCGCCCGGCCACCGGATTCCGCCTGCCGGTCACCACCAAGGACGGCCGGGACGGCATCGTGCTGCGGCTCGGCGGCGCCGGGACCCGGGGGCTGGGCGCGGAGGGCTACCGGCTCTCCGTCGGCGGCCGTGGGGTGACCATCAGCGCCGGCCGGCCCGCCGGCCTCTTCCACGGCGTCCAGACGCTGCGCCAGCTGCTTCCCGCGGCCCTGGAGAAGGGCACCGGGCAGCCCGGCCCCGGGGGTCCCCCCAGCGGTGGCTGGGGGAGGATCGCGGGCGGCACCATCGCCGACTCCCCGCGCTACGCCTACCGCGGCGCGATGCTCGACGTCTCCCGGCACTTCTTCACCGTCGAGCAGGTCAAGCGCTATATCGACCAGCTGGCGATGTACAAGATCAACAAGCTGCATCTGCATCTGTCCGACGACCAGGGATGGCGGATCGCCGTCGATTCCTGGCCCCGGCTGGCGACGTACGGCGGCTCCACCCAGGTCGGCGGCGGCAAGGGCGGCCACTACACCAAGGACGACTACCGCGAGATCCTGCGCTACGCCGCCGACCGCTATCTGACCGTCGTCCCCGAGATCGACATGCCGGGCCACACCAACGCCGCCCTGGCCTCGTACGCGGAGCTCAACTGCAACGGCCAGGCGCCGCCGCTCTACACCGGCACCAACGTCGGCTTCAGCTCGCTGTGTGTGCCGAAGAAGGTGACCTACGACTTCATCGACGACGTCATCCGTGAGATCGCGGCGCTCACCCCCGGCCGCTACCTCCACATCGGCGGCGACGAGGCGCACTCCACCAGCCACGAGGACTACGTGGCCTTCATGGACAAGGTGCAGCCGGTGGTCGCCAAGTACGGCAAGAAGGTGATCGGCTGGCATCAGCTGACCGGCGCCCGCCCGGCCGAGGGCGCCGTCGCCCAGTACTGGGGCCACGACGCCACCAGTGCGGCCGAGCGCAAGCAGGTCGCCGACGCCGCCCGGAAGGGCACCGGCCTGATCCTCTCGCCCGCCGACCGCGCCTACCTCGACATGAAGTACGACAAGGACACGCCGCTGGGACTGCACTGGGCGGGCTACGTGGGCGTGCAGCGGTCGTACGACTGGGACCCGGGCACGCATCTGGAGGGCGCGCCCGAGGAGGCGATCCGGGGCGTCGAGGCGCCCCTGTGGACCGAGACCCTCGCCACCTCCGCGCACCTCGAGTACATGGCCTTCCCGCGGCTCCCGGGGATCGCGGAGCTGGGCTGGTCGCCGGCGGACGCCCACGACTGGTCGTCGTACCGCGAGCGGCTGGCGGCGCAGGGGCCCCGCTGGGACGCCATGGGGCTCGGCTACTACCGTTCTCCGGAGGTGCCCTGGTCGGCGCGGTAACGAGGCGGGCAGCCCCGATCGGCGGACGGGCCAGGCCGGCCCCGGAATCCCGCAGGGCCGGCCGTGGGGCGTCCGGCTAGACCCCCAACTCCCGGGCAATCAGCATCCGCTGGACCTCGCTCGTGCCCTCCCCGATCTCCAGGATCTTCGCGTCCCGCCACATCCGGGCGACCGGGTACTCGTTCATGAAGCCGTAGCCGCCGTGGATCTGGGTGGCCTCGCGTGCGTTGTCCACCGCGATCTCGGACGAGTAGAGCTTGGCGAGCGCGGCCTCCTTCTTGAAGGGCTCGCCGTGGACCAGGCGGGAGGCGGCGTCGCGCCAGGCCAGCCGGGAGGTGTGGGCGCGCATTTCCATGTCGGCGAGCTTGAACTGGATGGCCTGGTTGGCGCCGATCGGGCGGCCGAAGGCCTGGCGCTGCCGGGCGTACGCCACCGACTCGTCCACGCAGCCCTGGGCGAGGCCGGTGGCCAGCGCGGCGATGGCGATCCGGCCCTCGTCGAGGATGCGCAGGAACTGGGCGTAGCCGCGGCCCTCCTCGCCGAGCAGGTTGGCGGCCGGGACGCGGACGTCGGAGAAGGACAGCTCGCGGGTGTCCGAGGCGCTCCAGCCGACCTTGGAGTACGGGGCGCCGACGGTGAAGCCCGGCGTGCCGGACGGCACGATGATGGAGGAGATCAGCGGACTGCCGCCGGAGGAGTCGGTCGCAGCCTTGCGGCCGGTGACGGCGGTGACCGTGACCAGGCCGGTGATGTCCGTCCCGGAGTTGGTGATGAAGCACTTGCTGCCGTTGATCACCCAGTGGTCGCCGTCGCGCACCGCCGTCGTGCGCGTCGCGCCCGCGTCCGAGCCGCCGTCCGGCTCGGTCAGGCCGAAGGCGCCGAGCATCTCGCCGCTGCACAGCTTGGGCAGCCACGCGCGCTTCTGCTCCTCCGTGCCGAAGCGGTAGACCGGCATGGCGCCGAGCGAGACGCCCGCCTCCAGGGTGATGGCCACCGAGGAGTCGACCCGGGCCAGCTCCTCCAGGGCGATGCCGAGCGCGAGGTAGTCGCCGCCCATCCCGCCGTACTCCTCCGGGAAGGGCAGGCCGAACAGGCCCATCTCGCCCATCTGGCGGACGATTTCGTACGGGAACTCGTGCCGCTCGTAATAGTCGCCGATCTTGGGGGCGACGACGTCGTGTGCGAATGCCTCGACCGTGCGCCGGAGTTCTTCCAGCTCAGGGGTCAGACGGTGATCCAAGGACATGCTGTCACTCCTTGTGGGAGTCGGAGGAGAGGGCGCGGAGGGTGCGCGAGGGGCTCGGCCGGCCCAGGGCCTTGGCCATCCACACGCTGGTGGCGGTCAGCCGGCCGAGGTCGACGCCGGTCTCGATGCCGAGGCCGTGCAGCATCCACACGAGGTCTTCGGTGGCGAGGTTGCCGGTGGCGCTCTTGGCGTACGGGCAGCCGCCCAGGCCGCCCGCCGAGGCATCGACGGTGGTGACGCCGTGCTGGAGCGCGGCGAAGGTGTTGGCGAGGGCCTGCCCGTAGGTGTCGTGGAAGTGGACGCCCAGGCGGGAGGTGGGCACGCCCGCCTCGTTCAGGGCGGCGAGCAGGCGCTGGACATGGCCGGGGGTGGCCACGCCGATGGTGTCGCCCAGGCTCAGTTCGTCGCAGCCCATGTCGAGCAGCGCACGGCAGACCCGCACCACCTGGGCGACGGGCACCGGGCCCTCCCAGGGGTCGCCGAAGCACATCGAGAGGTAGCCGCGGACGTGCACCTCGGCGTCCTTGGCCCGCGCGACGACCGGGGCGAACATCGCCAGCGCCGCGTCGACCGAGCGGTTGAGGTTGGCCTGGGCGAACGACTCGGTGGCGCTGGCGAACACCGCGATCCGGCGGGCGCCCAGGGTGAGGGCGCGGTCCAGGCCGCGTTCGTTGGGCACCAGGACCGGCAGCCGGTGCGCGTCGAGATCGCCGAGGAGCGGGAACAGGGCCTCCGCGTCGGCGAGTTGGGGCACCCACGTGGGATGGACGAAGCTGGTGGCCTCGACCAGCGGCAGGCCCGCGTCGGCGAGCCGGTGGATGAACTCGGCCTTGACCTCGGTCGGGACGACGGTCTGCTCGTTCTGCAGGCCGTCGCGCGGGCCGACCTCGTGGATCGTCACGCGGGTGGGCAGGCCCTCCGCCAGGACCTCCATCGGGAGTCCGGACGCAGGGGTGTCGGCCGTGGTCATGACGCGGGCTCCTCGTCGGCCTCGTGCGGGGCGACGACGGCCAGGATCTGGTCCATGGCGACGGTCGTGCCCGCGCTGACGTCCAGTTCGGTGACGGTCCCGGCGTGCGGCGCGGCGATGACGTGCTCCATCTTCATCGCCTCCACCACCAGCAGGCCCTGCCCCGCGGTGACGTGGTCCCCGACGGCCACCTTGACGACGGTGACGGTGCCGGGCATCGGCGCGGCGAGGGTGTCCACCCCGTGCGCCCCGGCGGCCCCGCTCAGCGCCGCCGCCACCGGGTCGTGGTCCTGGACGTGCCAGGAGTCGCCGTCCCGGCCGAGCCAGTCGCTCCCGCGGTGGAAGGTGTGCAGCACGCCGTCGACGCTGACCCGGACGAGGTCCGGCGTGACGTCGGCGGGTGCGCCGGGCCGGATGTCGTACGGGACGGGGTCATGGCCGGGCACCCGCAGCCAGTGGCGGACCGGGGCGGGCCGGCCGCCGAGCCGGAAGCCGTTCGGGGCGGCGAACGGATCGCGCCAGCCGCCCGCCGGCACCGCCGGCTCCAGGGCCGCCTGCCGCACCGCCGCGGCCGCCGCATACACCTCCTCCGGCACCGCGCCGTCCACCAGCCCGGCCGCCTCCCGCTCCACCAGCCCGGTGTCCAGCTCGCCGGACACCACATCGGGGTGGGCGAGCAGCCGGCGCAGGAAACCGGCGTTGGTCGTCACGCCGAGGGTGACCGTCCGTGCCAGCGCCGCGCGCAGGGTGCGCAGCGCCGCCGCGCGGTCCGGTCCGTACGCGATGACCTTGGACAGCATCGGGTCGTAGAGGCTGCCGACCTCCGCGCCCGGGGACAGCCCGGAGTCCGTCCGCATTCCCTCCCCCTGCGGCTCGTGCAGGGCGAGCACCGTGCCGCCGGTGGGCAGGAAGTCGCGGGCCGGGTCCTCGGCGCAGATACGTGCCTCGACGGAGTGCCCGGTGAGGGTGATGTCCTCCTGGGCGAAGGGGAGCCGTTCGCCGGCCGCGATCCGCAGCTGCCACTCCACCAGGTCGTATCCGGTGATCAGTTCGGTCACCGGGTGCTCGACCTGGAGGCGGGTGTTCATCTCCATGAAGAAGTACGAGGCGGGGTCCTTGCCGGGCACGATGAACTCGACGGTGCCCGCGCCCCGGTAGCCGCAGGAGCGCGCCGCCTGGACGGCCGCCTCACCCATCGCGGCGCGGGTCGCCTCGTCCAGCAGGACCGACGGCGCCTCCTCGATGACCTTCTGGTGGCGCCGCTGGAGGGAGCATTCGCGCTCGCCCAGGTGGACGACATTGCCGTGGCCGTCCGCGAGCACCTGGATCTCGATGTGCCGGGGGCGGTCGATCCAGCGCTCGACCAGCAGGGTGTCATCGCCGAAGGCGCCGCGGGCCGTGCGCCGGGCGGCGGCGATCTCGTCGGCGAGCAGCGCCGCGTCCCGGACCAGCCGCATGCCCTTGCCGCCGCCGCCCGCGGACGGCTTGAGCAGCACCGGCATCCCGATCTCCCGTGCGGCGGCGGCCAGTCGGTCGTCGTCCAGCCCGCTGCCCGAGGAGCCCGGCACGACCGGCACGCCGGCCGCCCGGACCGTCTCCTTGGCGCGGATCTTGTCGCCCATCAGGTCGATGGCGTCGGCGGACGGCCCGATGAAGACCAGCCCGGCCTGTGTGCAGGCGTGGGCGAAGGCGGCGTTCTCGGCGAGGAAGCCGTAGCCCGGGTGGACGGCCTGCGCACCGGTGCGCGCCGCCGCCGCCAGCAGCCGGCCGGCGGACAGATAGCTCTCGGCGGCCGGTGCGGGTCCGATCCGTACCGCCGTATCGGCCTCGCGGACATGCCGGGCGTCGGCGTCCGCGTCGCTGAAGACGGCGACCGAGCGGATGCCGAGGGCGCGCAGCGTACGGATGACGCGGACGGCGATCTCGCCGCGGTTGGCGACCAGGACCGTGTCGAACATGGACGTAGCCATCCCTCTCGTAGTCATCGCCTTCGCGGCCGTCCCGCTCGCGGCCGTCCCCTTTGTGGTGATCGCTCTCATGGGGATCACATCCGGAAGACGCCGTAGCCGGGCTCGCCCAGCGGGGCGTTGGCGCAGGCGGTCAGCGCCAGCCCGAGCACCTGCCGGGTCTCCAGCGGGTCGATCACGCCGTCGTCCCACAGCCGCGCGGTCGCGTAATAGGCGTTGCCCTGCGTCTCGTACTGCTCGCGGATCGGCGCCTTGAAGGCGTCCTCGTCCTCGGCGCTCCACTCCCCGCCGTGCGCCTCCAGCTGGTCGCGCTTGACGGTCGCAAGGACGGACGCGGCCTGTTCGCCGCCCATCACCGAGATCTTGGCGTTCGGCCACATCCACAGGAAGCGGGGGGAGTAGGCCCGGCCGCACATCGAGTAGTTGCCCGCGCCGTACGACCCGCCGATGACAACGGTGAGCTTGGGGACCCTCGTGCACGCCACCGCCGTCACCATCTTCGCGCCGTGCTTGGCGATACCGCCCGCCTCGTACGAACGCCCCACCATGAAGCCGGAGATGTTCTGGAGGAACAGCAGCGGAATGCCGCGCTGGTCGCACAGCTCGATGAAGTGGGCGCCCTTCTGGGCGGATTCGGAGAACAGGATGCCGTTGTTGGCGACGATGCCGACGGGGTGTCCGTGCAGCTGCGCAAAGCCGGTGACCAGCGTCGTGCCGTACTCGGCCTTGAACTCCGCGAAGCGGGAGCCGTCGACGAGCCGCGCGATCACCTCCCGTACGTCATAGGGCGTACGGGAGTCCGCGGGCACCACGCCGTAGAGGCCGGCCGGATCGTGCTTGGGCTCCTCGACGGTCCGGACCGACCAGGGGAGCGGGGCGCGCTCACCGAGGGTCGAGACGATGGTGCGCACGATACGGAGCGCATGCGCATCGTCCTCGGCGAGATGGTCGGTGACCCCGGAGGTCCGCGCGTGCACCTCGCCGCCGCCCAGCTCCTCGGCGGTGACCACCTCACCGGTCGCGGCCTTCACCAGCGGCGGTCCGCCCAGGAAGATCGTGCCCTGATTGCGGACGATCACGGCCTCGTCGCTCATGGCCGGGACGTAGGCGCCGCCGGCCGTGCACGAGCCCAGTACGGCGGCGATCTGCGGGATGCCGGCGCCGGACATCCGCGCCTGGTTGTAGAAGATCCGCCCGAAGTGCTCGCGGTCGGGGAACACCTCGTCCTGCATCGGCAGGAAGGCGCCGCCGGAGTCCACGAGATACAGACACGGGAGGCGGTTCTCCAGGGCGATCTCCTGCGCCCGCAGATGCTTCTTGACCGTCATCGGGTAGTACGTGCCGCCCTTGACCGTGGCGTCATTGGCGACGATCACCGTCTCGCGGCCGGAGACCCGCCCGATACCGGCGATCACCCCGGCGGCCGGCGCGGCCCCGCCGTACATCCCGTCGGCGGCCAGCGGCGCCAGCTCCAGGAAGGGCGAGCCGGGATCCAGCAGGGCGTCCACCCGGTCGCGGGGCAGCAGCTTGCCGCGCGCGGTGTGCCGCGCCCTGGCCTTCTCGCCGCCGCCCAGCCGTGCCGCCGCGAGCTTGTCGCGCAGCCGGTCGGCCAGTTCGCGGTGCGCGGCCTCGTTGGCCCTCCAGGAGTCGGACGCCGGGTCGGCGTGACTCCCCAGCACCGGTGCCTGCTCCATCAGTACGAGCCCCCTTGCTCGGTCATCCGGGTTAATAGGCGTTAACCTCGTTTCCCTCAGGTTAACGACCACTAACCGGGCTGTCTACAATTGGCCGCATGAGTAATGCGCATGCGCCCGCCGCGACCAGCCGCCGCGAGCAGATCCTCAAGGAGGCGGCCCGGCTCTTCGCGGAGCGCGGGTTCCACGGCGTCGGGGTGGACGAGATAGGGGCCGCCGTCGGCATCTCCGGCCCCGGCCTCTACCGGCACTTCGCCGGCAAGGACGCGATGCTCGCCGAGCTGCTGGTCGGGATCAGTGAGCGGCTGCTCGACGGCGGCCGGATGCGGGTCGCGGAGGGCGGCGAGAGCCCCGAGGCGGTGCTGGATGCGCTGATCGACGGCCATATCGACTTCGCCCTGGACGACCGGCCGCTGATCACCGTGCACGACCGCGAGCTGGACCGGCTGCGCGAGGCCGACCGCAAGCGGGTGCGCCAGCTCCAGCGGCAGTACGTCGAGCTGTGGGTGGCGGTCGTCCGCCAGGTCCACCCCGGCCCCTCCGAGTCCCAGGCCCGCGCCGCGGTCCATGCCGTCTTCGGCCTGCTCAACTCCACCCCGCACCTGGGCCGACCCGGCGCGCTCCCGGGCCGTACGGAGATGGCGGAGCTGCTGCACCGGCTGGCGCTGGGGGCCTTCGGGGCCGTGGGTGCGGTGGCACCGGCGGAGCCGGCGGCGGCGTCGTAGCCCTTCCGGGCACTTGTCGTAGCTCTCACCGAACACCCCTGGACAGCTCAGGTGACCGGCGGGTAGCTTTCGCCGGGTACAGAGACTGAGCAAGCGCTTAGCCAGTGGTGGCGGTCAAGGAGGCGACGTAGCAATGCGCCGTACGGTGTTCAACGAAGATCACGAGGCATTCCGCGAGACCATACGCGCCTTCATCGAGGCCGAGGTCGTGCCCGCCTACGACGAGTGGTTCGCCGCCGGCCAGGTGCCCCGCGACTTCTACGACAAGCTCGGCGAGCTGGGCGTCTTCGGTATCCGCGTCCCCGAGGAGTACGGCGGCGCCGGCATCGAGTCGCACAAGTTCGAGGCCGTGATGTACGAGGAGACCGCCCGCGCGGGCGTCACCTTCGGCGGCTCCGGCGTGCACGTCCTGCTCGGCCTGCCGTACATCGAGATGCTCGCCACCGACGAGCAGAAGAAGCGCTTCCTGCCCAAGTTCGTCAGCGGCGAGGAGATGTGGGCGCTGGCGATGACCGAGCCGGGCACCGGCTCCGACGTCGCGGGCATGAAGACCACCGCGAAGCTGTCGGACGACGGCACGCACTACGTGCTCAACGGCGCCAAGACCTTCATCACCGGCGGCGTACACGCCGACCGCGTCATCGTCTGCGCCCGCACCGCCGCCCCCCGCGAGGACGACCGCCGCTTCGGCATCTCCCTCTTCGCCGTGGACACCAAGTCCGCGGGCTACTCGGTCGGCCGCAAGCTGGACAAGCTCGGCCTGAAGGTCTCCGACACCGCCGAGCTGGCGTTCGTCGACGTCAAGGTGCCGGCCGAGGACCTGCTCGGCGAGGAGAACAAGGGCTTCGCCTACCTGGGCCACAACCTCGCCTCCGAGCGCTGGGGCATCGCCTTCGGCGCCTACGCGCAGGCCAAGGCCGCCGTCCGGTTCGCCAAGGAGTACGTGCAGGACCGCACCGTCTTCGGCAAGCCGGTCGCCTCCTTCCAGAACACCAAGTTCGAGCTGGCCGCCTGCCAGGCCGAGGTGGACGCCGCCGAAGCCGTCGCCGACCGCGCCCTCGAGGCCCTCGACGCGGGCGAGCTGTCCGCCGCCGAGGCCGCCTCCGCGAAGCTCTTCTGCACCGAGGTCGCCCACCGCGTCATCGACAAGTGCCTCCAGCTGCACGGCGGTTACGGCTACATGAACGAGTACCCGATCGCCCGCCTCTACGCCGACAACCGCGTCAACCGCATCTACGGCGGCACCAGCGAGGTCATGAAGTCGATCATCGCCAAGTCCATGGGTCTCTAGGCCCTAAGACCCCGAGCACGTGAACGACGCCCTGCGCTCCCTCCTCGATCTGCTCGACCTCGAACGGATCGAGGAGGACATCTTCCGCGGCCAGAGCCGCGCCTCGGTCGTCCCCCGCGTCTTCGGCGGCCAGGTCGCCGCCCAGGCGCTGGTCGCGGCCGGGCGGACGGTCCCCGCAGACCGCCCGCCGCACTCCCTGCACGCCTACTTCCTGCGCCCCGGCGACCCCGGCGCGCCCATCGTCTACACCGTCGACCGGATCCGTGACGGCCGGTCCTTCACCACCCGCCGCGTCGTCGCCGTCCAGCACGGCCAGCCGATCTTCCACCTCTCGGCGTCCTTCCAGGTCCATGAGGAGGGCCTGGAACACCAGGAGCCGATGCCGAAGGCGCCCGACCCGCTGACGCTCCCCACGGCGGCCGAGATGATGCCGCGCTACGCGGACCGGTTCGTCGAGCCGGGCGTCGCCGCGCGGCTGCTGGAGGCACGGCAGGCGGTCGATCTCCGGTACGTGGACGAGCCGCCGTTCGGCAGCGTCGGCGAGCCACGCGAACCGCGCTCCCAGGTCTGGTTCCGCACCAACGGCATGCTGGACGCCCCGGCTCCCATCGCGCGCCCGCTCCTGGACATCTGCCTGGTCACCTATGTCTCCGACATGACCCTGCTCGACTCGATCCTGCTCGCCCACGGCCGGGGAGGCTGGGCCGTCGGCGATGTGGTGGGCGCCAGCCTGGACCACGCGATGTGGTTCCACCGGCCGTTCCGCGCCGACGACTGGCTCCTCTACGACCAGGAGTCCCCCACCGCCCAGGGCGGCCGGGGCCTCGGCAAGGGCCGCATCTTCACGGCGGACGGCCGACTGGCGGTGTCGGTGATCCAGGAAGGGGTCATACGGGTGCCGCGGGAGGACTAGGGCCCGTCCGGCGATTCATGGCCGGGTCCGCCGCAGCGGGCCCCGGCCGCACCGGCCGTTCAGCCCAGCCCGGCGGCGTCCAGCAGGTACGCGGTCAGCGGGTCGTAGTAGCGCGGGCTCAGGACGTGGTCGTCCAGCGGAATGGTCACCCGGAGGGTGCCCTCCGCCTCGCCCAGGAACAGGGCCGGGTCGTTGCAGTCCGCGAAGCCGATGGTGTCGATGCCGCGCCGGCCGGCGCAGCCCGCCCAGCCGTGGTCCGCCATGACCAGGTCCGGCTGCGGGCTGCCGTCCCTCTCCAGCTGGTCCAGGATCGCCGACATCGGCGCGGGGGAGTGGGTGTGCCACAGCGACGCCCCGCGCTCCAGGACCGCCACGTCCGCGAACTGCACCACCAGGCCGTCCTCGACGGCCACCACGCCCGGCACCGTCATGATCTCGCAGCCCGCGGCGCGCAGCGCCTGCGCCGTCGCCCGGTGGACGTCCAGCAGCCCGCCCGGGTGGCCCGTCGCGAACAGCACCCGGTGCCGGCCGGCCGCCGCCTTGCGCAGCACCGCCGCCGCCCGCTCCAGCGCGTCCACCGTCAGCTCCGGGTCGATGGTGTCCTGGCCCTGCCGGTGATGCGGGTCGTCGCTCACCCCGCAGCGCTCCGCCATCACGGCGAGCACATCCTGCTCGTCCGTCCACCGGTCGCCCAGCTCCAGCCCGAGCCAGTAGTGGCGGTTGCCGTTGGCGAGCTCGCGGTAGTGGGAGAGGTTGTTCTCGCGGGGGGTGGCAACATCACCGGCGATCCGGGTGCGCACCAGATGATCGACGAGCTCGGCGCGCGAGGGGGCGAAGGCTTCAGCGGCTATCGGCATAGCGCCATTGTGCCTGTACGGACCGCGCGGGGCGGGCGAGTTCCGTACCACGGACACCGGCCGCAGCCGTCCTCATCCCTGGCCAAAACGTCGAACGCCTCCGCCACGAATCCCATAAATGTCCATGGGCCGTGCCTGCGGCCGTCCCTACCCTCACCCTCATGACCACCGCAGCAAGCGCATCGCACGAGCCCGTGGGCCCCGTCGACTCCTCCCGCATCCCGCGTTACGCCGGTCCGGCGACCTTCGCCCGCCTGCCCCGCCTCGACGAGGTCGGCGGCCGTACCGATGTGGCCGTCGTCGGTGTCCCCTTCGACACCGGCGTCTCCTACCGCCCCGGCGCCCGCTTCGGCGGCAACGCGATCCGCGAGGCCTCGCGCCTGCTGCGCCCGTACAACCCGGCCCAGGACGCGTCCCCCTTCGCGCTCGCCCAGGTCGCGGACGCCGGCGACATCGCCGCCAACCCCTTCAACATCAACGAGGCCGTCGAGACGGTCGAGGCCGCGGCCGACGACCTGCTGGACACCGGCGCCCGCCTGATGACCCTCGGCGGCGACCACACCATCGCCCTGCCCCTCCTCCGCTCGGTCGCCAAGAAGCACGGCCCGGTGGCGCTGCTCCACTTCGACGCCCACCTGGACACCTGGGACACCTACTTCGGCGCCGAGTACACCCACGGCACGCCCTTCCGCCGCGCCGTCGAGGAGGGCATCCTCGACACCTCCGCCCTCTCCCACGTCGGCACCCGCGGCCCGCTCTACGGCAAGAAGGACCTCACCGACGACGAGAAGATGGGCTTCGGCATCGTCACCTCGGCGGACGTGATGCGCCGCGGCGTCGACGAGATCGCCGACCAGCTCCGCCAGCGCATCGGCGACCGCCCCCTCTACATCTCCATCGACATCGATGTGCTCGACCCCGCGCACGCGCCCGGCACCGGCACCCCCGAGGCCGGCGGTCTGACCTCCCGCGAGCTCCTGGAGATCCTGCGCGGGCTGGCGTCGTGCAACCTGGTCTCCGCCGATGTCGTCGAGGTCGCCCCGGCCTACGACCATGCGGAGATCACCTGCGTGGCCGCCTCCCACACCGCCTACGAGCTGACCACGATCATGTCGCGGCAGATCGCTGCCGGCCGGCAGGGCCAGTAGCAGGCCAGTAGCCGGGGCGGGCGGACAGGGCCGGCAGGAGCCGGCCGGCAGGGCCCGGTGACCGGCTCGTCGCGGTGGTGCGGCGGGCCGGTCAGAGCGCGTCGCGGTGATCCCAGTCGCCGTCGAAGACGTGGCGCCAGTCCGCATGATCCGTGGTGACGGGGTCGATCTCGCTGCCCCAGGCAGCAAGGGCGAGCCTGGCGTCGACGGACTCCGCCCTGGTGGTGAAGGCGCTCTGCCGGCGGCGCCGGTAGAGGCCCAGCAGCGTGAAGAACTGCCGCACTCCGCTGCTGAGGAGCGCGGGGGCGTCCTCGCCCCCGGCCCCCTGGAAGATCTGGCCGGTCCTGCCGTCCAGGAGGAGATCGGCGTGTACCCAGCTGCCCAGCCGGTGGAGCCGGGGACCGTACGCCGGCAGGCCCGTCTCCTGGACGTCCTCGACGACGGCGAACGGAAGCTCGTACTCGAGGGCGGGCAGACCGACCCGGGTGAGGAAATCGCGGGTGCCGGCATGGGTGATCCCCTGCGGGATCTCTGCGGGGGCGAGCGGTGCGCAGACGTCTTCGCCGAAGATGTCCTCCAGCCATGACCGGTCCGGGTCGGCGGGGAGCCGGACATCTGCCGGCAACCGCCATGCCGCCGAGCGGCAGTGGGCCCGCAGCAGGGGTTCGCCGCGCCACTGCGGTGCACTGACGACGGCATCGGGGCGGGTGACCCGCAGCGCGAAGATCCCGCCGCTTCCGCCGTATACCCATCGCCCGTCCCCCGCGGCGACGAGACGGCGGACGGCCTGCGGGGTGCGGGGCGCGGGCCCGTTCTCCTTGTCGTCGTGCGGTGCCTCGCTTGCCCGGAAGGCCCGGCCGGTCACGGTTTCCGGGTTCCCGTCGTCGTCGCAGTAGATGCTGACGACCGTGGGCTCCGAGAGCGGCGTGCCGTCCTCCAGGCTCCACAGGCGCTCAACGGCCCAGGCGTCGGCGTCCTCGTCGTAGGACAGCTCCTCGCCGCCGTCGTCCTCCTCGCCCTCGTCCTCGTCCCGGCCGTAGTCGTACAGGTCGTCCTGGTTCAGCTCCTGTTGGGTGGCGACGACGGGCGTGCCCGAGAGGTCGCCCAGGATCAGCGCGCCGACGCCGGCATCGGGGCGGGGGGACGGGCCGAAGACCGCATAGGGGCGCCAGTGGGACCAGAGGGTGTGCCACGGAAGTTCCCCGGCCCATGACGCGGCCAGTACCGCGGCGAATTCCCTTTCGCCGCGGCTGATTTCGGCCCAGTGCAGCCAACTGACCCATTCGGCCTGTGACGCGGGGGCCAGGCCGCTCTCCTCGAGGTAGTGAACGACCGATGCCCGGCTTCCCTGAGGAACGCCGTCCGGGTAGGAAAGCGACATGCCCTGCAGAAGGGCCGGGTAGTGCACATGCGCCAAAAAGGCGGCGCTGTCGAGGAGTTCGGGGAGCAGGCCGGCGGACGCGGCATGGAGAGGAAGAGCGGCGGCCGCATACGCCACATGAGGTGAGGAGGCGGGCCAGGGCTGCCGTACGTATCGGCGGAGCGTGTGGTCCAGCAATGCGTCGGTGATGGCGCGCTGTTCCGCGGCGGTGGCCGGCCGGTGGCTTCCGAGGAGCTGCCGGATTCCGTCGGCCCGGAAACGCACCCGTTCTGTGCCGCTGTTTTCCTGTGCATGCGGCGGTGTTTCCAGGATGCCGGGACATTCCTCCGCGATGTCGCGAAGTTGCTCCGGGGTAATCGGGGTGGTCGGGGTGACCGGGTCGGCGAGGGCGGAGCAGAGCAATGACCAGGTCGTGAAGGTGATCTCCCGCTGCTCTGCGCAGGCAAGAGCGCGAAGCTGCGGGAAACGGGAGAGAAGCGCGGCAGGGGACGGGTGGGACGCTTCGGGGGCCTCGGGCGTCGTGCCGTCGATGACCACCGCCGGCTGACGGGTGAGCGGCACTCTGCGGCGTTCGGCGTCGCCTTCGAGAAGCACCCGGACGTGCGTCCGGCCGTGCCGTTCCAGGGCCGTGGCCACGAGGCGGGCAATTCTGCCGGGTTCGTCGGAGGTGATCGTCGCCCCGGCCCATTGCGTATTGGCGAGCAATACCAGCGATTCCCGCCCGTCACCGGAGATCCTGCCGACCGCGGTGCTCAGCGGATCGCTGGTGCGCCACAGGAAATCCGCGTCGTGTCCCCAGGCGTGCAGGAGCCGGGCAGCGACGGCGTCCGCATCCAGCCCGCGGCAGTCGATGAAGGTGGCATGCGGGTACCGCTGCGCAAGGTGTTGCAGGAAAGCAGACTTTCCCGCGCCCACCGCGCCGATTACCGGCAGGATCAGGCCGCTCCGTCGCGGAGCCGCCAGCCACTGGGCCACCTGATCGGTCGCTTCTTCGAAAGGCAAGGCGGCATGCTCCGATCGGAATGGCGGCGCAGCGGGCGGCTGCGGTGTCGGCTTCGCGGAGGGAGGGAGCCGATCCTACGGGCTCTGCATTTCGACGTCCGAATCCGCTGCGGATGGGGGGTAGGGGCGGAGCTGGGCCGGCGGTGTCGAATCGACCGCCGTGACCCAGGCCCGGAGCAGTTCACCGCGTAGGCGGTTCATCTCCGCGTTCCTCTTGTCCTTGGCCGCGATCTGCTGGGCACGGGTCTCCTCGGACACGGCCTCGCCGTTGTGGGGAGAGTTCTGCATATCGCCCATGCGATAGGCGATGCCGTAGTAAATCTTGACCCCGCTCTTTTGGTCCGGCGTTGTCAGCGTCCCCTCCTTCTTCATGTCGCGGTGCTTGCTCCGCTCTTCCCCAGGGTCCCGCTCCAGGTCCTCGCTGATGTAGTGGGAGCAGTTCGCGCCGCCGGTGTCCTGGGACTTTCCGCACGGCTCGAACTCGGTGTAGAGCGAGACCACTTCGAATCGTCCGGGATGCTCTTCCTGGACCCTGCGGACCCACTCGCCACCTACCGGTTCCGAGTGTCCGGCGCCCTCTCCAGGAGGTACCGAGGAATCGATGACGTAGTGCGTGCGTGTGGTGTCCCCGACCGTCTCCCGGACTTCCAGTACGGCGTAATTCTTGCCGGACATATCGGGCCGCACGATGCTGTCCGCCACATTGTTGACGGCCTCGCGCCAGACCCTGTTGATTCTGGCCTTTTCCGCCGCAACCTTTTCCTCTCGCTTTTCCCGCTCCTCGGGCGTCATGTCGTCGCCGGCCGGAACGTTCTGCCTGGCCGCGTATTCCCGGGCCACCTGTGCGGGATCGAGCGGCTCACCCGACCGGATGTCGTGCTTGTTGTGGAGCCGCAGGCCCTCGGACTCGACGCCGTCGATGGCGATCGGATGCGTGCCCACCGAATGGGCCTCGTGAACGGCATTGCTGAGCCGGCCGAGTCCCGCGAGCGCACCCATCTGCTGGTCATGGCTCAACTTGTCATATCCGGGCAGTACGTGGTTCATCCGCTCCGCGTCCAGCGCCCCGTCCCGCTGGATTACCTTGATCGCCTCGATGAGGGGCGGAATCCCCGTATCCTTGTCCGGATTCGCCCACCGTTTGAATGCGTCGACAACCGGCCGCAGATTGGTCTGCTCGACCGAATGCGTCTGCCGAAGACGCTGCTGTGACTCGTCTCCCAGCATGCCGTCGTGCGTATGGTCCGTCCCCTGTTCCTCGTTGTAACCGGGGACGCCCTCGGCGCCGTCGCTGTCGAAAGGCTGCTCGGCGATCGCCCGAGCCTGTTCGCGTTCCTGCTGCCGCTGCTCGGGAGTCTTCGGCGGCTTTCGCTTCCGCTTTTTCTTCGGCTTTTCCTCGTCTTCGCCGTCGTGCTCCTGCTTGTGCTTGCCGGCCGGCTCGGCGGGCGCCCGCCGGTCGCCGCTGCCGTCCCCGGTGCGGTCGTTGATGGGGCGGCGGTCGGGGCTGAGCGGGATGGCGTGCACGCCGTTGCTGCCGTCGTGGAGCGGCTTGTTGCCGCGTTGGCCGGTCTGGGCGTCGACGTAGGTGATTTTGCCGTTGTGGTTGACGGCGTTCCAGGCGTGGGCGCGGCCGTTGGAGTCCTGGGTGATGATGACGGCTTGGGAGCCGTGGCCGTTGTTGCGGAGGGTGTTTTCGAGGCGGTTGAAGGCGTCGCGGCCGTTGCCGTAGTCGCCGAAGCGTGCGCCGAGGGTGTTTTCGATGCGGTCGCGGCCGTTTTTCTCGCCGCGGTCGGAGGGGGTGCCGTCGGGGTTGGTGTCGGGGGTGCGGTGGGCGGCGGCGGTGGGGTTGCCGGAGTAGGTGTCGGTGGTGGCGAGGGCGGTGTCGACGCAGTTGTTGTTGCGGCCGGGGGCGTCGGGGCCGGGGTCGTTGATGGAGTGGAGCCAGTTGCCGTCGTCGGGGTCGGGGTGGCGTTGGGGCTCGCCGTTCTCGTCCTTGGGGACGGTGTTTTCGACGGTGTTCTGGTGGTCGTCGGTGGGGCCTTCGAGGCCGCCGGGGCGCTCGCGGTTGCGGGTCTCGGAGGCGGGGGTGGGCTCGTCGGTGGGGTCGGGGCTGTCGGGGCTGTCGGAGCTGTTGGGGCTGTCGGGGGTTTCGGGGTTGTCGGAGGTGGGGTTGTGGTCGGGGGTGGTGTCTTGGTTGGTGGGGTCGGGGTGGGGGGTGTTGTCGCGGGTGGTGTTGTTGTCGGAGGTGGGGGTGGGGGTGGGGGTGTCGCTCTGGTCGGGGCGTTGAGCGGTGTCCGGTGTGTTTGTGCGGTCGGAGGTTTCCGGCCGGTTGTCCGAAGGGCTGCCCGGCCGGTCGGCGCTGTTCGTGGGTGATTCGGTGCGGGTGGAGTCCGTCCCGGGGCGGCTCGGGTCGGTGGGCGTGCCGGCGGCCGGGTCGGTGTTGGTCGGGTGCTCCTGAGACGGCTGTCGGCGGGGGTCCGGGCGGTCGTTCCGGGGTTGTTGCTGCTGGTCCTGTGGGGTCTGGCGGTCCTGCGGGGGCTGTGGGGTCTGACGGTCCTGCGGGGGTTGCTGGGTCTGGCGGTCCTGCGGGGTTTGCTGGTTGGGCTGGTTCTGGTTGGGGCGGGGGCCGTCGAGGCGGGGGTCGTGCGGGGGCGCTTCGGGGCGGCGCTGCTGAGTGGGGTCGTGGACGGCTTGGGTGCCGTCGGGGCGGCGGTTGCCGCTGGGGGGTGTGGTGGGTGCGTCGCGGCGGGGGCCGTCGAGGCGGGGGTTGTAGGCGGGGCGGTCGGGGGTGGGCTGTTGGGTGACGTCGCGGATCGGCTGGGAGCTGTCGGGGCGGCGGTTGGGCGGAGCGGAAGCGCCCCGGTTGGACGGGGTGCCGCCTTGCGGTGAGCCGGTGCCGGGCGCTGCCGGGCCGCCCTGCGGAGACATGGTGGTGGGCATGCCCACCACGGGGCCCGAGCTTTGCGGGGTGTTCTGCGACGACTGGTGCGGCGTTGAGGGGGCGCTGGTGCCGGGGTCGGCTGTGTGGGGGGCCGGTGGGGGCGCGGTGGCGGTGGCGGTGGACTGGGCGGCGACGGTGGGGTTGTCGTCGTTCCCTACATGCGGCATGGGATCGCCGGGGGAGGGGTCGCGCTGCCCGATGGGCGGACCCGAGGGGGAATGCTGCACCGGGGCGCCCTGAGACGGCATGCTCACGGGCGGCGTTGCCGGGCGGCCGCCCGTACCCGTACCGGAGTTGTCCCCGTTGGCGGAGCCGTTGCCGCTGTTGTCGCCGTGCGGGGAGCCGTCGGTGTTGCTGGGCGGGTTGCCGGCCACCGGGCCGGGGGCGGCGGGTGGTGCCTGTTGTGGTGCCGAGCCTGAGTCCGGGTGGGACGGGGCGTCGGGGGCCGGGGAGTTGGGCCGGCTTGCGGGCGCCGGGTCCTGGGCGGGGCCGGAATCCTGGGACGGCCCGGCGTGCGAGGCCGGTGCCGCGTCAGGGTGGGGGGACGACGCGTCCGGCGTCGGCTGGGTGCTTACTTGGTCGAGGGTGGGGCGTGCGGTGTCGGGGGTGTTGTCGGGTGCGGGCTGGGTGCTTACTTGGTCGGGGGTGGGGCGTGCGGTGTCGGGGGTGTTGTCGGGTGCGGGCTGGGTGCTTACTTGGTCGGGGGTGGGGCGTGCGGTGTCGGGGGTGTTGTCGGGG
>NZ_JBEZJZ010000049.1:0-34702 GCF_040651455.1 Streptomyces sp. NPDC048483 | reverse complement strand
GGCCGGCTGGGTGCTCACCTGGTCCGCGGTGGGGCGAGAGGCGTCCGGGGCGGGGCTGCCCGAGTCGGGGGTGGGGCTCGAGTCCGGGGCGGTGGAGTTCCCGTACGGGTTGTGGTTGCCGCCGCCTGTGTAGCCCTCGTCGAAGGCCGTGCGCTGGTCCGGGGGCGGAAGGGGCTGCGCCTGGGGGACGTTGCGGTTGCCGTCCGGGCCGGGGGAGGAGCTGTCGGAGGTGGTGGACGGCGTGCTCGTGGAACCGCCGCCCGTAGCGCCGGAATCACCGCCCGAATGCGTGGAGTTGGCGCCGCTGCCGCTGCCGCTGCCGCTGCCGCTGCCGCTGCCGCTGCCGCTGCCGCTGCCGCTGCCGGCGCTGGTTCCTGCGCCCGTACCGCCGGCACCCGAACCGCTCGCGCCCGTACCGCCGGTGCCACCGCTCGACTCCCCGGAGCCACCCCCGCTGCCGGATCCGGACCCGCTGCCCGAGCCACCACCGTCGCCGCTCCCGGAGCCGCTCCCGGAGCCGCTCCCGGCCCCCGTGCCGGAGCCGCTCCCGGACCCGCTGGTCTCGCTCGAGCCCCCGCCGTCCCCGCCGGCGTCTTCGCCGCCGCCCCGCCCGGCGGCGTGATCCAGCCCGTTACGGGCGTGGTGGCCGGCCCTGGCGCCCGCGCCGTCGCGCAGCGCCTCGGTGAAGGTCTGGCCGGAGTTCTTGAGGGCGTCCACGCCCGCCTCCGCACCGGCCTTCGCGCTGCGGCCGACGTCGAAGCCCTGCTGGGCCCCGAAGTTCATGTTCATGCCCTGGGCGATGGCGTCGGAGATCATGGCCTCCAGCGCCGAGACGGCGGGCTCCTTGAGCGTCTCCATGATCGCCTCGACCAGGGCCTCCCGTGCTTCCTTGAGGATGCGGCGCACGATCAGGCGAGTGGCCTGCGTGGCGCCCGCGGCGCCGATTTCGGACAGGCCGAGGGTGAAGGGTGCGGCGGCCTGGGCCGCGATGATCTCCGCGGCAAGGATGGCCAGTTGGGCGATGACCGCGACCTTCATGCCGATGATGATCACGGCGCCGGCGTCGAGCGCGAAGGCGATGAGTTCGGCGGCGGTACGGGCATCGTCGAGGTAGCCCGAGCCGCTGCCCGAGAACTTCTCCCAGGTCTTGCTGAAGCCGTCGATGCTGTCGCCGGAATTGGCGGACAGGACATTGCCGGCGGCGGAGACCCCCTCGGCCTGCAGCTGCTCGACGGCACGCGCGAAGTCCCGCCACTTCTCGGCGGACTCCTGCATCTTGTCCTCGTCGCCCGTCGGCCAGTCGAAGCCAAGCATCTCGAGAACCCACTCGGCC
This sequence comes from Streptomyces sp. NPDC048483, assembly GCF_040651455.1. Lineage (NCBI taxonomy): Bacteria > Bacillati > Actinomycetota > Actinomycetes > Kitasatosporales > Streptomycetaceae > Streptomyces > Streptomyces sp. NPDC048483. Next base: position 33,369 of record NZ_JBEZJZ010000049.1, on the reverse strand, counting down.
CAGTCGGGCAGCATGAGCGACATTGCGGCAATCCCCCCTGGAACGGCGAAGCTCTATGGCGGGTACGGCGAAGGAGCGCGGGGCGGGGTGGGGCGGCGCGGTCGGCGCGGGCGGTGCAGGCGGTGCGAACTCAGACGTGCGGAGACTTGAGAGCGGTGATCTGCCCGCTCTCGGCCTCGGCGTTGGCGATGTGCTGCTGCATCAAGGAGTCGTTGAAGTCCTCGTCGGCCTGGTGATTGCCGGCCATGGTGCTCAGGGCGCCGCCGATCTCCTGGAGCTTGGCGGCCAGATGCCCCATCGACTCGTACATGCCGTCGCGCAGGCCCTCGTACACCACGCCGAACTTCTCACCGATGTCGTCATCGCCCCAGGGCGGCGTGTCCTGGCCCTCCAGGCCGGTCAGCGCGCTCTGCAGCGTGTCCACCGCGGACTGATAGCGCCGTCCGATCCCGGTGAAATCCTTGCCCCCGGCCTTCAGTGACGGTACGTCCGCCTGCAGTCCATCTCCGGCCATGGCGGCCCCCGTTCCCCTGCTCGTGACGCACGTACGGTTCGTCGTCGTGCACGGTCCAACGTTGGACAAAGTTTACGTGCAAACTCCCCTATCACCTCAAGACGTTGGTTGTCACAAGGGTGTCACCGACAGAGGCCGCCGTGCCGTTACCCGGTTCCGGCCGGGGTGCGTCAGGGCGAGGTGCTCGGCCGGTACCACCGGCGGCAGACCTCGATGGCCGACTCCGGTGGGAAGTCCGGCACGGCGGTCATCTCGCCGCTGAGCTTGGAGATGACGATATTGCTGCCAGGGGGATGCGGAGCAGGGAAGGCGAGAGGGGCCGGCGCCTGTGCGGCGCCGGCCCCTCCCCGTCGGCTCAGGGCCGCTCCGCCTTCGACTACAGGCTGAGCTCCGGGTGCAGGTCCTTCATCCGTACGACCTGCCGGCCGCGCGCCGTCAGCGCGGTGAGCGCCAGCGCGCCCAGGGTGAAGGCCACCAGGACCGCCGAACCCTGCCAGACGATGGCGAGGTCGCCGCCGGTTATCAGCCGGCGCAGACCGTCGACGACGTAACTCATCGGCAGGAACGGGTGGATGGCGGCGAAGAAGCCGGGGCTGGTCTGCACCGGGTAGGTGCCGCCTGCCGAGGTCAGCTGGAGCATCAGCACCACCAGGGTCAGCACCCGGCCCGCCGGCCCGAACCGGGCGCCGAAGAACTGGATGATGGCGGTGAAGGCGGCCGTCGCCAGCAGCAGGAAGCCGACGGTGCCGGCCGAGCGGGCCATCTCCAGGCCGAGGCCCCAGTGGAGTACGGCCATCAGGGCCAGCACCTGGACGACGCCGATGGCGAAGGCCGGCAGCCAGGACCCGAGCGCGATCCGCCAGCCCGGTGCACCGGCCGCCAGCGCGCGCTTGCCCAGCGGCTGGAGCAGCATGAACGCGACCATCGCGCCGACCCAGAGCGACAGCGGGATGAAGTACGGCGCCAGTCCGGTGCCGTAATTGGGCGCCTTGTGCATCGACTTGGCGGCCAGTTCGACCGGGTCGGCCATCACCTCGGTGCGGGCGTCACGGTCCTTCTTGTTGTAGTCCGGGATCTTGGCGACGCCGCTGTGCAGCCCGTCGGCCAGCTGGTTGGAGCCGTCCTTCAGCTTGAACAGGCCGCCGGTGAGCTTGTCGGCGCCCTCCTTGGCGTCGCCGAGCTTGTTGTGTATCTGACCCGCGCCGTCGGCCACCTTGCCGGTGCCGTCGGCGAGTTGGCCCGCGCCGTCGGCCAGCTGCCCGGTGCCCGCGGCGATCTTGCCCGCGCCGTCGGACACCCGGTGGGCGCCGCCGTTGAGCCGGTTGATGTCGGCGACAGCGGCGTCGAGGTCCCGCTCGGCGGTCGGCGCGCGGTCGGCGACCTCGGTGGCCACCTTGTCCAGGGTGTGCAGATCGCCGGTCAGCTTGTCGATCTCCGACGAGTGCGCGACGACGACGGAGTTGACCTTCTCCGCGGTACGGGCGGCGAAGGCGGTGGCGTCCCGGGCCTTCTTGAGCGCCGGGCAGTCTGCGTCGAGAGTGACGGTGCCCCCGCAGCGCTGGTTGTACAGCGAGGCGATCTCGTCGGCGGACTGCCGTGCGTCCGCGGCGGCGTCCGCGGTCCCCTGCGGCAGTTTGCGCAGGTCGGCGGCGAGCGCACGGGAGGTTCCGGCCACCCACCGGGCCTTCTCGCCGAGGTCCTTGGCGTACTTCTGGAGGACCGGACGGGCCTGCCCGGCCAGCCCGTTGGCCGTGTTGGCGAGCTTCTGGGTGCCGTCCGCCACCTGGCGGGCGCCCTCACTCAGCTGCTTGATCTTGGACTGGGCGGTGCCGACCCCCTTCTTGAGGTCCTCGGCGCCCTGGTGTGCCTTGCCGGCCCCGTCACGCAGGTCCCCGGCGCCCTTGCCGAGCTTGCCCAGGCCGTCCGCGAGATCGCCGGAGCCCTTCCTGGTCTTGCCCAGATTCTTTTCGATCTTCCTGGCGCCGTCCGCCGCCTTCTCCGTCTCGTCGTGCAGATCGGAGAACGACACAAAGATCTTGTCCAGGAAGGCCCGCGACGACTTCGCCGAGGTCTTGGCCCGGATCTCGGAGAACACCGTCTTCGATATGGAGCCGACGATGTAGTTGTTGGCGTCGTTCGTACGGACCCGGAGCGCGCCGGCCTGCGGTGAGTCGCCGGAGCTGGAGGCGATCCGCTCGCTGAAGTTCTTCGGGACGGTCAGCGAGAGGTAGTACGTACCCTCCTCGAGGCCCTTGGCGGCATCCGCGGAGCTGACCTCCTGCCAGTCGAAGGTGTCGCTGTCCTTGACGTTCCTCGCCAGATCGGAGCCCGCGGTGATCTTCTTGCCGTCGGCGGTGGCGCCCCGGTCGTCGTTGACCAATGCCACCGGGATCTTGTCGAGGCGGCTGTAGGGGTCCCAGAAGGAGAACAGATACAGAGCTCCGTACAGCAGGGGGATCAGCATCAGGGCGACGAGGCCCAGCCGGGGGAGCTTTCCCCTGCCGAAGCGCCTGAGCTCAAGCGCGGCCAGTTTCGGCGAACGCATGGGGTGCTTCCTCCTTGTCCTTGTCCTGGTCGTTGTTCCGGCCCCTGGGCGCCTGGTGCTCGTTGGCGTCGACGGCCGGCTCGGCGTCCATCGGTGCGGTGCGGACGAGCAGCGCGTCCGCCGGGGCATCGCTGCCCGCGGCGACGACGGTGGTGCCCTCCCGCGCGATGTCCCGCAACAGCTGCCAGGCCAGGGCGCGTTCAGGCGGGGACAGCTTCAGATCGACGTCATCGACGGCCAGCAGGCGCGGGCCGTGCATCACCGCGAGCGCGATGGACAGCCGTAGCGCTTCGAGCCGCTCCAGATCGCGGACGGTCGTCCGCAGGCCCTTGGGCAGGGTGCCGGGGTCGAGCCCGACGGCCGCCAGCGCGGCCTCGACACGGGCCCGGGTGGCCTCCTTGCGACGGCGTCCCCAGGGCAGCGAACCCTTGAGGCGACGGCCCAACAGGGCCTGTTCCTGGAGGTGTTCGCCGACCGTGAGGGCCGGTTCGAGGTCGGCGACGCCCGGTACGTGCGCGATGGCCGTGCGGCCGCGCACCGTCCCCATCCGCTTCGGCAGCGGGAACCCGGCGACCGTCGCCTGGCCCTCGGTGATCCGCATCCGCCCCGTGAGCGCGAGCAGCAGACACGTACGGCCGGATCCCGAGGGGCCCAGGACGGCGATCAGCGCGCCCGGGTCCGCGGAAACGTCGACACCTCTGAAGGCCCATCCCCGTGGGCCCTCCACTCCGATTCCCCTGGCGCTGACCGCCGCCCCCTGACGGGTGGTGTCCACAACCCCTCCTTTGTTCTGACTGGTCAGTCTAAAAGTCTGCCGTAAGTGAGGGCCTATTGACCAATCGGAAGTGATTTGGCGGGTGTGATCTGGCGCATGATGCGGCGCGGTCGATGCGGTGTGGGTGAGGTGCCGCGGCCGATTGCATGACCCGGGCGGGCGTGGGGACTTAAGGTGCCCAGACGTCCACGAGGCTCTGGCTTCGCGGCGTCCGAAGCGGCGTTCAGGGCGTTTGTGCCCGAGCATGGGGTGCGGGCGGCCACACACGTACGACGGAGAGCCATGGATCACTCCCCACATTCCGGGAACCGGTCGGCACGGACAGCGGCACGCCCGCGGCCGCCCGGGCCCGCCGCCCGCCGGACGCGCAAACTGGTCGCCCCGCTGCTCGCCGGAGCGGTGGTCGCCGTACTGGCACCCGCGTCGGCCTCCGTTCCCGACCCGGGACCGGTCCCGGATCCGGCCTCGGTCCGGGCATCGGCACCGGCCGGCTCCCTGACCCACGGCGGGTGCACGGGCCCGGGATGGGCGGCAACCGCCACCCGGATCGACCCCCGGGACACCTACCATGCCTTCGTCGGCAACGGCTATCTCGGGCAGCGGGTGCCGCCCAACGGCACCGGATACGCGGCCCCCGGCGGCAAAACCGGCTGGCCTCTCAAGACCCCCGCATACGACGGGTCCTTTGTCTCCGGCCTGTACGCCAAGGGGCCGGAGAACCTCGCGGGCCGCCAGGCCATCGCCGCGATCCCCACCTGGACCACTCTCGACGTCACCACCGGCGGCCCGCACCCCGAGACCTTCTCCTCCGCCACCCCACCCGGCCGGATCTCCCACTACCGCCAGACGCTCTCCCTGCGCTGCGGCTTCCTCCGCACCTCGCTCACCTGGAAGGCCGCCGACGGCCGCACCACCGACCTGGTCTACGACGTCCTCGCCGACCGCAACGACGCCCACGCCGCAGCCGTACGGCTGCGGATGACGCCCCACTGGACCGGCCGGGCCACCGTCACCGACATCCTCGACGGCCGCGGCGCCCGCCGGGTGACACCGGCCCGTGGCGCCGCCACCGCCGGCGGCACCATGGAGGTCGCCTTCCGCACGGACGGCACAAAGACCGACGGCGCGGTGGCCTCCACTCTGCGGCCAGGACCCCATGTCCACTCCGCCCGGCCCCTGCAGGCGACGCGGCCGGCCAAGCTGAGCAGCCGCCAGGGCGTCACCTTCCCCGTGCGCAGCGGCCGCTCGTACGAGCTGACCAAGTACGTCGGCGTGGACACCGCGCTCACCTCCCGCTCCCCGCAGGCCGCCGCGTACGCCGCCTCCCGCCGGGCCGCGGGCCGCGGCTGGGATGCGCTGTTCGCCCGCCATACGGCGGCATGGCGGAGGCTGTGGCGCTCCGACATCGAGGTCAAGGGGCAGCGCGACCTCCAGTCCTGGGTGCGTTCCGCGCAGTACGGACTGCTGTCCAGCACCCGCGCCCACAGCGGCAACAGCATCGGCCCCACCGGCCTGACCAGCGACAACTACGCCGGCGAGATCTTCTGGGACGCCGAGACCTGGATGTACCCCGGCCTCCTCGCAAGCCACCCCGTACTCGCCCGGTCGATCGTCGACTACCGCTACCGGACCCGGGCCGGCGCCCGCGCCAACGCCGAGAAGCTCGGCTACGACGGCCTCTTCTACCCCTGGACCAGCGGCAGCAAGGGCAACCTGGGCAACGAGTGCCACAGCTGGGACCCGCCGCACTGCCGCACCCAGAACCACCTCATGGGCGACATCTCGCTCGCCGCCTGGCAGTACTACCTGGCCACCAAGGACACCGCCTGGCTGCGGTCCCACGGCTGGCCGGTCCTCAAGGGCATCGCCGAATTCTGGGCCTCGCGGGCCACCCGTAACGCCGACGGCAGCTACTCGGTCAAGAACGTCGCCGGCCCCGACGAGTACAGCAACGGCGTCAACGACGGCGTCTTCACCAACGCCGGCGCCGCCACCGCGCTGCGGCACGCCACCCGCGCCGCCGCCGTCCTCGGCGAGCACGCCCCGGCCTCCTGGACGGCCATCGCCGACAAGCTCCAAATCCCCTACGACACCAGGAGCAAGGTCTTCCAGCAGTACACCGGCTACCGCGGCACCACCATCAAACAGGCCGACACCGTGCTGCTGATGTACCCGCTGGACTGGCCCATGTCGCGGCGACAGGCGGCGAGCACCCTCGACTACTACGCCGCGCACACCGACCCGGACGGCCCGGCCATGACGGACTCCGTGCACGCCATCGACGCCGCCGGCCTCGGCGAACCCGGCTGTGCGACGTACACCTACCTGCTGCGCGCCATCAAGCCGTTCGTCCGCGGGTCGTTCGCGCAGTTCTCCGAGGCACGCGGCGGCAAAGCAGGCGCCGGCGACCCGCACGCCGGCCGGCCCGCGCAGGACTTCCTCACCGGCAAGGGCGGCTTCCTGCAGACCTTCACCCACGGGCTGACGGGCCTGCGGATGGAGGAGGACCGGGTGCGTCTGGACCCGATGCTGCCGCCACAATTGTCCGACGGTGTCACCCTGCGTGGCCTGCACTGGCAGGGGCGGACGTACGAGATCGCGCTCGGCGCGCACCACACCACCGTGCGGCTGACGGCCGGAGCACCGATGCGGATCGCCACCCCGGAGGGCGAGAAGGTGGTGAGCCGGGGCCTGCCCGCGGTCCTCAAGACGCGCCGCCCGGACCTGGCCGCGACCTCCAACGCCGCCCGCTGCGTCCCCGCCGTGGCGGCCTCCGAAGAACCCGGCATGTACGCGGCCGCAGCCGTGGACGGCAACGCCGCCACCGCCTGGACGCCGGACAACTCCACCGCCACCCTGACCGTCGACCTCGGCCGGATCACCGTCATCGGCCAGATCACCCCGCACTGGACCGCGACCCGCCCCAAGTCCTACGTCGCACAGGTCTCGCAGGACGGTAGGCATTGGCACGGGACCGGCTACTCGGGCCGGACACCGGCCCGCTACGTCCGTGTAGTGGTGCACGGCGAGGAGGCCGGGCCGGCCGCCGGCAGGCCTAAGAAGCTTCCAGGCATTACGGAGCTGACGGTCCGCAAGGCCGCTGTGGGTGACCCGTAGGCCGGGGGTCCTGGCCCACCGGCAGCTCGCTGTACGAGCGGAAGGTGTAGACGGCGGTCGCCGATATTTTGTTCCGCCCGGAGGGCGCCGGCAGGCCGAGCCGCTTGTCGAGCACCTTGCCGCGCGGCCCGCAACCGCGTGGGAGCGCGGTGCGGCGAACGAGGCGTCGTGGACCGCGAACCTCAGAACCGGCGGTTGCCTGGAAACCCACTCCGTGCCGCCGTCCTGGAGGAACCGGAATTTCACCGGGTCCGTATCCGCACCTATCGAGCAGCGCTCGCCGAGCAGCGGGTGCAGCAGGCGGAAGCTCATGTCGAGCGCGCCTCTGTGCACACCGTCCGAGTAGAAGTCGGAGAACCCGGCGTACTGCGGTTGGATCCGCAGCCGCCCGGCCACGCGCGTGGCTGCGGAGCGCAGGCCGCCGAAGACCTGGCCACGGCTGCCGTCCGGCAGGGGGCCTTCGGCGTTCGTGGCGGTCATCGGGGCGAGGGCCGGGACGTCCAGCGCGCCGATCCTGAGGCTGCTCTTCATCACGAAGACCTCGCATCGCCATTTCGCGGCATCGACGCCGGGCGGCAGGGCGGGGCAGTCGCGGAAGTCGAACGAGTCGAACGAGTCGAACGAGCGGGATGAGCCGGATGAGGGGGAGGGGCGCGGCGCGGACGGTTCGGCGGCCGCGGCGGGCGTGGCCGTGCCGACGATCAAGGCCGTGGCGGCGGCGCCTGCGAGTCCCGCCGCGAGTCGATGACGCATCTGCTTCTTCATGTCACTCAGCGTGACCGAAGTGCGGTCTGTGGACCATCAGGGATGTCCCGCATCCGACCCTGAGACGTCCCCGATGCCGGGTCAGGGTCATCCCCCATTCCTGCCGGGATTGTTGCAGCGGGATGAAATCCGCTCCGCGCGATGTTGCTGACTGTTGGTACAGGTCGAGATGCGGGAGGCATCGGGTGGCGGGGACGGATGAGGACCGACAGGGCTGGGCGCGGCGGCTGACGCGCGACTGCTGGCAGTACAGAAAGAACGTGCTGCTCGCGCTGGGCTCCTCGCTCGCCGGGATGGCCGTGATGGCGCTGGTCCCGCTCGTACCGAAGCTGATCATCGACGATGTGATCGTCCAGCACGACCGCTCCCTCGCACCCTGGGCCACGCTGCTCATCGTCGCCGCGGTCGTCGTCTACGGCCTCACCTATATCCGCCGCTTCTACGGCGGCCGCCTCGCGCTGGACGCCCAGCACGATCTGCGGACCAGGATGTTCACCTCCATCGCCCGGCTCGACGGCCGCCGGCAGGACGAGCTGAGCACCGGCCAGGTCGTCGGCCGCGCCACCAGCGACCTTCAGCTGATCCAGAGCCTGCTCTTCATGATCCCGATGATGATCGGGAATGTTCTGCTCTTCCTGATCTCGCTCATCGTGATGACGATCCTCTCGCCGCTGCTCACCGTCGTCGCGCTGGCCGTCGCGCCGGCCCTTTGGTACATCGCCAAGCGCAGCCGCGCACGTCTCTTCCCTGCCACCTGGTACGCCCAGGGCCAGGCGGCCGCGGTAGCCGGCGTGGTGGACGGCGCGGTCACCGGCGTCCGTGTGGTCAAGGGCTTCGGGCAGGAGGAACAGGAGACCGGAAAGCTGCGCGAGGTCAGCCGCAGGCTGTTCGCCGGGCGGCTGCGGACGGTCCGCCTCAACGCGCGCTACACCCCCGCCCTGCAGGCCGTACCGGCGCTCGGCCAGGTCGCGATGCTGGCCCTCGGCGGCTGGATGGCCACCCAGGGCCAGGTCACCCTCGGTACCTTCGTCGCCTTCTCCACCTACCTCGCCCAGCTCGTCGGACCGGTCCGGATGCTGGCCATGATGCTGACCGTCGGCCAGCAGGCACGCGCCGGTGTGGAGCGGGTCTACGAGCTGATCGACACCGAGCCGTCGATCCAGGAGCGGCCGGACGCCCACGAGCTGCCCGCCGACGCCCCGGCCACCGTCGAATTCGACGCAGTGACGTTCGGTTACGCACCGACATATGCCGAAGACGCCGACAGCGCCGACAAGGCCGAAGACGCAGACAAGGCCGAAGACGCCGACGCCACCCCCGGCAAGCCGGCCGCTCCCGCCCTTCGTCCCGTCCTCGACGACTTCTCGCTGCGGATCGAAGCCGGCGAGACGGTCGCCGTCGTCGGCACCTCCGGCAGCGGCAAGTCCACCGTCTCGCTGCTGCTGCCCCGCTTCTACGACGTCTCCGCGGGCCGGGTCCTGGTCGGCGGCCACGACGTACGCGATCTGACCCTGGACTCGCTGCGGGCCGCCATCGGCCTCGTTCCCGAGAGCAGCTTCCTGTTCTCCGATTCCGTACGCGACAACATCGTCTACGGCCACCCGGACGCCACCGACGAGCAGGTGCGCGCCGCCGCCCGCGCCGCCCAGGCCGACGGCTTCATCTCCGAGCTGCCCGAGGGCTATGACACCAAGGTCGGCGAGCAGGGGCTGACTCTCTCCGGCGGCCAGCGCCAGCGCGTCGCCCTGGCCCGCGCCATCCTCACCGACCCCCGGCTGCTGGTCCTGGACGATGCCACCTCGGCGGTCGACGCCCGCGTCGAGCACGAGATACACGAGGCGCTGCGCGGGGTGATGCAGGGCCGCACGACCCTGCTCATCGCGCACCGCGCCTCCACCCTGGCACTCGCCGACCGGGTCGCCGTCCTCGACGGCGGGCGGCTGGTCGACATCGGCACCCAGGAGGAGCTGGAGCTCCGCTGTCCGCTGTACCGCAGGCTGCTGACCGACCCGGACGAGCTGGGCGACGTCGAGCACGACCCGGCGGGCGAGCTGGCCGGTGCCTTCACCGGCGAGTACGCGGCCACCGGCCTGCTGAAATTCGAAGCGGATGCGCTGGGTGTGGACGAGCTCGAGGCGGACGAGGTCGCCGCGGACCCCGCCGAGCGCCCTGCCTCCGATGGCAAGGCCGCCCGGACCAGGGCGGCCGGCACCATCACCCCCGAGCTGTGGGTCCGCCGTCCGCACGGCACCGAGCCGGGCACGGCCGCCCCGGCGCCCGCGGCAGCTGCGGCGGCCGGGCCCGCCTTCGGCGCCGCGCTGGCCGGTATGCCCGCGACACCCGAACTGCTCGCCAAGGTCGCCGCGCTGCCGCCCGCCACCGACGTACCGGACATCGACGAGGACCTCGCCGTGCGCCCCGAGCGCTCCTACGGCCTGCGCAGGCTGCTGCGCGGCTTCGGCGGCCCGCTGCTCATCGCCCTTGCGCTGGTCGCGGTGGACGCCATCGCCGGACTGCTCGTCCCGATCCTGATCCGCCAGGGCATCGACGAAGGCGTCCGCCGCGGCGCCCTGGCCGGCGTCTGGACGGCCGCGGTGGTCGCCCTGATCGTCGTGCTCGCCCAATGGGCCGCCCAGATCGGCTCCAACCGCATGACCGGACGCACCGGCGAGCGGGTCCTCTACTCCCTCCGCATCAAGATCTTCGCCCAGCTCCAGCGCCTCGGCCTCGACTACTACGAGCGCGAGCTGACCGGCAAGATCATGACCCGGATGACGACGGACGTGGACGCCCTGTCCACCTTCCTCCAGACCGGCCTGGTCACCGCCGTCGTCTCGGTGCTCACCTTCTTCGGCATACTCGTCGCCCTGCTCGCCATCGACGTCCAGCTGGCCCTGCTCGTCTTCGCCACCCTCCCGCCACTGATCATCGGCACATACTTCTTCCGCAAGCAGAGCGTGAAGGCGTACGAACTCGCCCGTGAGCGGATCAGTGTCGTCAACGGCGACCTCCAGGAGAGCGTCGCCGGACTGCGGATCGTCCAGGCCTTCCGGCGCGAGGGACGCGGCGCCGAGCGGTTCGCGGCCCGTAGCGCCGACTACCGCCGGGCCCGCGTCCGCGGCCAGTTCCTGATATCCGTCTACTTCCCCTTCGTCCAGCTGCTGTCGTCCGTCGCCGCGGCCCTGGTGCTGATCGTGGGCGCCGACCGGGTCGGCAACAACACGCTCACCGCCGGTGCGCTGGTCGCCTACCTGCTCTACATCGACCTGTTCTTCGCCCCCGTACAGCAGCTCTCCCAGGTCTTCGACGGCTATCAGCAGGCCTCCGTATCGCTCGGCCGCATACAGGAACTGCTGCGCGAGCCGACCACCACCCCGGCCGCCGAGCGGCCGCGCGAGGTGCCGGCGCTGCGCGGCGACATCGCCTTCGACGGTGTGCACTTCCACTACGGCACGCACGGGGAGCAGGCCGAACAGGCGCTGGCAGGCATAGACCTGACCATTCCCGCGGGTCAGACCGTGGCCTTCGTCGGCGAGACGGGTGCGGGCAAGTCCACCCTGGTCAAGCTGGTCGCGCGGTTCTACGACCCGTCCTCGGGCTCCGTCCGCGTCGACGGCACCGACCTGCGTGACCTGGATCTGACCGACTACCGCCGCCGGCTCGGCGTCGTCCCCCAGGAGCCGTACCTCTTCGCCGGTACGGTCCGCGACGCCATCGCCTACGGCCGCCCGGACGCCACCGACGCCGAGGTGGAGGCCGCCGCCCGCGCCGTCGGCGCGCACGCCATGATCGCCACCCTCGACGGCGGCTACCTCCACGAGGTCGCCGAGCGCGGCCGTAACCTCTCCGCCGGTCAGCGGCAGCTGCTGGCCCTGGCCCGCGCCGAACTCGTCGACCCCGACGTGCTGTTGCTGGACGAGGCCACCGCCGCCCTGGACCTCGCCACCGAGGCCGTCGTCAACCAGGCCACCGCCCGCCTCGTCGGCCGCCGTACGACACTGGTCGTCGCCCACCGTCTGACCACCGCCGCCCGCGCCGACCGCGTCGTGGTGATGGACCGGGGCCGGGTCGCCGAGGACGGCACCCACGCCCAACTCCTCGCCCGCGACGGCCGGTACGCCGAGCTGTGGCGCACCTTCACCGGGGAGGAAGAGTCGCTGGTGGCCTGAGTTCCGGCACCGGCAGACCAGGGCGGTACCCCCCTTCAGGGGGGTACCGCCCTCCGACTCAAGGGGGCTGGTGGAGCCCCGGACCCACCGATAGGTTCGGCCCGACCTTTGCTATCCCAAGGGGAGGGCCCATGCGCAAGGCCATCAGATGGCTGCTGTCGCTCACCGTGCTCATAGGCACGGTAGGAGCCGGCAGTGCCACGGCAGGGGCGGCCACCGCCGCCGCGCCGAAGACCAAGGACATAAAGGACCGGATCCTCGCCATACCGGGGATGAAACTCATCGAAGAGAAGCCGGTCGACGGCTACCGCTACTTCGTCCTGAATTACACCCAGCCGATTGACCACCGGCACCCCGAGGAAGGCACTTTCCAGCAGCGGCTGACCGTGCTGCACAAGTCGGTGGACCGGCCGACGGTGTTCTTCACCTCCGGTTATAACGTCAGCACCGAAGCCACCCGCAGCGAGCCGACGAAGATCATCGACGGCAATCAAGTCTCCCTCGAATACCGCTATTTCACCCCGTCGCGGCCCAAGCCCACCGACTGGAAAAAGCTTGACATCAAGCAGGCGGCGAACGACCAGCACCGTATATTCCGGGCGCTGCACAGCATTTACGGCAAGAACTGGATAGCTACCGGCGGCAGCAAGGGCGGCATGACCGCCACCTACTACCGGCGATTCTTCCCGCACGACATGAACGGCACCGTCGCCTACGTCGCGCCCAATGACGTCAAGAACGACGAGGACTCGGCGTACGACCGGTTCTTCAAGAACGTCGGGACCGCGGAGTGCCGCACCGCCCTCGCCGCCATCGAGCGCGAGACGCTGGTGCGTCGCAAGGAGATGGTCAAGCGCTTCCAGGCGTGGGCGGAAAAGGAAAAGCAGACCTTCAAGACGGTGGGCAGCGCCGACCGGGCCTATGAAGTCATGGTCACGGACCTGGTGTTCGGGTTCTGGCAGTACCAGCCGGCCGAGACCGCCTGCGCCAAGGTGCCCGGGCCGACCGTCTCCACAAACGAGCTGTGGAAGTGGATGGACGAGGTCGGCGGCTTCGCGAGCTACACCGACCAGGGCATGGAGTCGTACACGCCGTACTACTACCAGGCGGGGACCCAGCTCGGGGAGCCCGGTTATGGCTATCCGCAGCTGGAGGGCCTGCTGAAGTACCCGGGTATCAACAATTCCCGGACGTTTGTGCCGAAGGACATTCCGATGCGTTTCGACAAGCGCGCGATGCCCGATGTCGACCGCTGGGTGCGTCATCACGCGAACCGGATGATGTTCGTCAACGGCCAGTACGACCCGTGGAGTTCGGAACATTTCGCACTCGGTAGCGGCGCCCGCAATTCCTATGTGTTCACCGTGCCCGGCGGCAATCACGGCTCGAACATCGCAAAGCTGAAGGAAGCCGACCGGACCAAGGCCACCGCCGAACTCCTCGACTGGGCCGGCGTCCGGGCCCCGGACGGCAAGCTCGCCGCACCGGCCCCGTACGACAAGAAGCTGGACCGGCAGGAAATCCGCAGGATGCCCATGCTGCAGCCGTAAGGACTGAAGGCGGTCAGGAAAGCAGCACGCAAGGGCGCGCTCCCCGCACGGGGGGCGCGCCCTTGCCGTACCGCACCTTCCGGCCCATCCGGTATCAGTACGTCAGCCCATGCCCTATCGGATACAGCACGGTGCCCGGCGCATCCGCCCGCATCACCGGCACCGGAAGCCTCCCCGTCGGTTTCCGCTGCCCGGCGATGACCCGCGCCGCGGCCCGTAGCTCCACATCCGTCCAGGAATAGCTCGCCAGGCCCGCCCTGACGTCGTCCAGCTGCGCGATGTCGTACGGATTGCGGACCGCCAGCTGCACCACCGGCTTCCCGGTGGCCAGCAGCGCGCTGACCAGCTGCCGCTGGGGCGAGTCCGCGGTGACGTTGTACGTGGTCACCACGGCCGCGTCCCGTTCACGGAGCGCCTCCACCGCCTGGTCGATCAGCGTCTGCGTCGGCATCAGGCCGGTGGAGAGCGCGGTGGCCGTGAAGCCCAGCTCGCCGAAAGTGTTCGCCAGGACCGTCGTGGGCGGGCCACCCGTGCCCGACGGCGCGGCCGCGTCCACGCCCGCCACCAGCACCTTCCGCTCCCGGCGACGGGACAGCGGCAGCACGCCGTCCGTATTGCGCAGCAGAGTGGTGGTGCGGTCCGCGATACGGTCCGCGGTGTCGAGATGACGGCGGACGCCGACCACCCGGTCCACCGCCTCCTGAGTGGTGTAGGGGTTGGTGAAGAGCCCGCGCCGGTCCTTCAGCAGCAGGATGCGCAGCAGCTTGGCATCGATATCCGGCCAGGACAGCTCACCCTCCTGCAGCGCCTTGAGGACGGCGCCGTGCGCGACGGCGATGTCCGGTGGGTTGAGGAGCTGATCGACACCGGCCTTGAGGGCCAGGACCGGCGCGCGGGCGTCGCCGTACTTCACCCGTACGCCCTCCATGCCGAGCGAATCCGTCACCACCACACCGTTGTAGCCGAGGCGTTCGCGCAGGATGCCCGTGAGGATCGGGCGGGAGAGCGTGGCCGGGTCCTCGCTGGCGTCGAAGGAAGGGACGACGATGTGCGCCGTCATGATCGAATCGATCCCGGCGGCGATCGCGGCCTGGAACGGCGGCGCGTCCAGCCGCGCCCACTCCTCGGCGCTGTGGTGGATGTACGGCAGCCCGACATGGCTGTCGGTGTCGGTGTCGCCGTGCCCGGGGAAGTGCTTGGCGCAGGCCGCGACCCCGGCGCCCTGATAGCCCTTCACCTCGGCGGCGACCAGCCGTGCCACGGCCTGCGGGTCGGCGCCGAAGGAACGCACCCCGATGACCGGGTTGGCGGCGTTGACATTGACGTCCGCGTCCGGCGCGTAGTCCTGCCGGATGCCCATCGCATACAGCTCCTCGCCCGCGATCCGGGCCGCCGTACGGGCATCCTCACGCGAGCCGGACGCGCCGAGCGCCATCGCGCCCGGGAAGAGCGTGGCGGGCGCGCCGATCCGGGTCACTATGCCGTGTTCCTGGTCCGTGGAGATCAGCAGCGGTACGGGCACGCGCTGCGCGGCGCCGGCCTTCTGGATGCCATTGGAGAGGTCGGCGATCTGGTGCGGCTCGCGGGTGTTGTGTGCCCAGCCGAAGTAGATGATGCCGCCGACGTGGTACTTGGCGATCAGTTCGGCGGCGTTGGCGACCCCGATCTCCTTCTGGTTCGCCTCGACATCGGCCGGGTCGGGGTCGGTCGCGGAGTGCCCGTAGAAGCGCATCACCAACAGCTGGCCGACCTTTTCCTCCGGCGCCATACGGGAGATGAGCCGGCGCAGCCGGCCCTCGGTGTCCGGGGTGGGGGCGGTGGAGGGGGAGGTCAACTGGCGCCCGATGGTGGCCCCGGCGGCCTGCCCGGGGGCGGCGCCGGTGGCGCAGGCGGCGGCCGCGGCGGCCGCGGCGCTGGTCAGGAGGGTACGTCTGGAGTGCATGTGCGCTCCTTCCGGAGGGCTTCCTCGGCGAAGTGAAGGAAACTTCCAAGGAGACACGGATAGCCGGAAAACTACTGCCGGTCAATGACTCGGAACGTGGTGGCGCCCAGGGATTGCGGGGCAGCGGGGGATGTGTGAGGGGGGCGGGAGGCCGGGCCCGTGCGGCCGGTCGGGAGCGGGTCAGGGCGCCGGGGCGGCCGCAAGAAGCCGCTGGAGGTGGGCACGGCCCGCGGCCAGGAGGGCGGGGAGCCCGGCCGCCTGCGGGTACCAGCGCCTCTCGTACTCCCAGCAGAGCCAGCCGCCGGGGCCGCCGCCGTTCCCGAGCGCGGCCAGGACGTCCGCGAGCGGCAGCCGGCCCGCGCCGAGCGGCAGGGGAGAGGTGTTCTGCGCCGAGGCGACATCCTTGACCTGGGTATAGCCCAGATACGGGGCGAGCGCGGTATGGGTGTCCGCGGGCCGCTCGCCGCCGAGCCAGCTGTGCAGCACATCCCACAGGGCGCCGACCTGGGGATGCCCCACCCGGTCCAGGATGCGGGCCGCGGCCGCGCCCGTACGGTGCGAGTCATGGGTCTCCAGCAGGACGCGGACGCCCCGGGCATGGGCGAGCGGCGCCACCGCGGCCAGCCGGCGCACGGCATCCGTCTCCGCCTCGTCCGCCGGACGGTCGCCGCCACCGGGGAAGACCCGTACATACGGCGCCCCCAGATCGGCGGCAAGCAGCACCAGCTCGGTCAGCTCCTGTGCCAGCTCCTCCTCACCCCCCGCGTCCCGGACAGCGGCGACCTTCGGATATCCGGCGACGGCCAGGATCTCCACACCGGCGTCCGCGAACTGCCGCCGTACCGCGGCCCGTTCCCGCATCCCGAGCAGCGGGTGCACCGGCTCCTCGGGATGCGCGCGCAGCTCCACGCCCTGATACCCGGCCCCGGTGGCCAGCCGCAGCACATCGGCCACCGGCATCCCCGGCACGCCGAGCGTCGAGAACGCGAACCGCACCGCACCGTCCGTAGCGCCCATGCCGCACACCCCTGCCGTTTCTCTGCCGCCTCTTACGCAGTTCCTGGCGTCACCGTGGCATCACAGGACCAGACGCCAGTCCTGGCCTATCAGGTCCTGCCCGAAGCTGTGGTGTTCCGACTCGCTGACCAGCTCGAATCCGGCCCGCTGATAGATGCTCCGGGCGGCGCTGAGCACCGAGTTGGTCCACAGCACCATGTCGTCGTACCCGGCCGCGCGGGCGAACTCCACACAGGCGTCGACGAGCCGGCGGCCCACACCGTGGCCCCTGGCGCCGGGCTCGACCAGCAGCAGCCGCAGCCGGGCCGCCCCGGGGCGCTCGTCCCGTACGCACATCACGGCGCCCACCCGCTCGCCGCCCAGCTCCGCTATCCAGGTGCGGTCCCACTTCGGGTCGAAGTCCTCGGCGTACTCCGCGACGATCCGGGCCACCAGCGCCTCATAGCTCAGATCGAAGCCGTACTCGGCGGCATAGAGGGCGGCGTTGCGCTCCACCATCCAGCCGAGGTCGCCCGGCCTGCTGGTGCGCAACGTGACCTCGGGCGCCGGGCCGGTGGGCGCAGGGTCCTCGCCGAGCACCCTGCGGATGGTCTGCATCGAGGCGACCAGACACGCCCGGTCCGCGTCCGGAAGCCGCCGCAGCAGCGAACCGGCGGCGTCCTGCGAGCGCTCCTCCAGCAGACCGGCCGCCTCCTGGCCGCCGTCGGTCAGCGTGATCCGCTGGCGGCGGGGGTCCCGCTCCGACCTGCCGCGCGTGATCAGCTCCCGTTCCTCGAACTTGCCGAGAAGCCGGCTGAGATAGCCCGCATCCAGCGACAGTGACGAGCGGAGATCGGCGGCATCCACTCGCTCGTGGTGGGCGAGCTCGTACAGCACCCGGGCCTCGGTGAGGGTGTACGGGGTGTAGAGATGCCGGCCGTAGTCCAGCGCGCCGATGAGGTTGGTGTAGAAGCGGTTGAATCTGCGCAGCTCGCGGATGGCCGGATCGCCCGCCGTCGGCCGCGGCGTCCCGCCCGTGGCCGTCCCGGCCGCCGTCGTCTCGCTCGGCGTCGTGTCGCTCGTTGTCCTGGTCATCATCGCCAACCCCCGGCCGCATATCTTTGACTGAGTCAAGTGTATGCGATGGAGGTCGATTCGCGCACCATCAATTCCGCGCGCAGGGTCGCCAGCCCGCCCGGCGGCCGTTCCTCGCGCCCCGCCGCCAGCCGGCCCGCCCGCGCCCCGGCCTCCTTCAGCGGCAGCCGGACGGTCGTCAGCGCGGGCGCGGCGTCCGCGCTGAAGGGAAGATCGTCGAATCCGGCGACGGACACGTCCTCGGGGACGCGCCGCCCCTGGTCGCGCAGCGCCGCGCAGACCCCCAGCGCGGCGGTGTCGTTCGCCGCCACGATCGCCGTCAGGCCGGCATCCCGGCGCAGAAGTTCCACCGCGGCGTCGTAACCGGAGGCACGGTCGTAGGCGCCGTGGACGGTGCGCCGCGGCGCGTCCTCGAGGTCGTGCGCGGCGAGCGCGGCGCGATGGCCGGCCAGGCGTTCGGCGGTGGTGGTACGGCCGGCCGGCCCCGCCACACAGCCGATCCGGCGGTGCCCGAGGCCGATCAGATGTGCCGTCAGCTGCCGGGCGCCGCCCCGGTTGTCGAACGCCAGGGTGGTGAGCGCGGGGGTGTCCCCGACGCCCCGCGACATGTCCGCCGGGCGGCCGCAGAGCACGATACGGGTGCCTCCGCCGGCCAGCCGCGCCAGCCTGGCGGCCAGCGTCCGCGTATGCCCGGCATCCTGTGAGGCGCTGCCGGTCAGGACGACGGCGGCCGCCCGCTGCCGCTGCAACAGGGTGAGATACCGCAGTTCACGCTCGGGTGAGCCGCCCGTATTGCACACCACGGCCAGCTTCTCGCCACCGGGTCCGGCCGCACCGCTCAGCTCCGCCTGGAGGGCGCCCGCGATGATCCCGAAGAACGGGTCGGCGATGTCGTTCACCAGGATGCCCACGAGGTCGGAACTGGCCGCGGCCAGCGCGCTCGCCGGGCCGTTGACCACGTACTCCAGCTCCTCGACGGCACGCTGCACCCGGCTGCGGGTGCTTTCGGCCACCGGGTAATTGCCGCTGAGCACCCGCGAGACGGTCGCCGCCGACACCCCGGCGCGCGCCGCCACATCCGCCAGCGTGACCGTCATCGGCTTCTCCCCATGTCCCGCCCCATGCGCCCCGCCCTCATGCCCCGCCCCATGCCCGCCCCTTGTTGGTGTTTCGCCGCGCAGGCTAGCGTCCCTCGCGGTAGAAAGCGCTTGCTAGGTCAGCACGAACCTCACGCACATCCCGCATCCCATCCCGCACCGCACGAGAGAGGCCGGACCGTGACACGCACGACCGTACGCATCGCCATGAACGGCGTGACCGGACGCATGGGCCACCGCCAGCATCTGGTCCGCTCCCTCCTCGCCCTGCGAGAACAAGGCGGCCTCGACCTCGGGGACGGGACGGTGATCTGGCCCGAACCCGTCCTCGTCGGGCGCTCCGCGCACAAGCTGCGGGCCCTGGCCGAACGGCACGGCCTCCAGGACTGGAGCTGCGACCTCGACGCCGTACTGGCCGACGACAGCATCGACATCTACTTCGACGCCCAGGTGACCGCCGCCCGCGAGGAGGCGGTGAAGAAAGCGATTGCTGCCGGCAAGCACCTGTACGTCGAAAAGCCCACCGCCACCGGGCTGTCGGGCGCCCTGGAGCTGGCCAGGGCGGCGCGGGACGCCGGCGTCAAACACGGCGTCGTCCAGGACAAGCTCTTCCTGCCCGGACTGCGCAAACTCCGCCGCCTGGTGGAGGGCGGATTCTTCGGCCGCATCCTGTCCGTACGGGGCGAGTTCGGCTACTGGGTCTTCGAGGGTGACTGGCAGCCGGCGCAGCGCCCCTCCTGGAACTACCGCGCCGCGGACGGCGGCGGCATCGCGGCCGATATGTTCCCGCACTGGGAATACGTCCTGCACGAGCTGTTCGGGCCGGTCAGGACCGTCCAGGCGCACATCACCACGCACATCCCGCGCCGCTGGGACGAGTCGGGCACGCCGTACGACGCCACCGCCGACGACGCCGCGTACGGCATCTTCGAGCTGGCCGGCGGGACCGTCGCGCAGATCAACTCCTCCTGGGCGGTACGGGTGCACCGCGACGAACTGGTGGAGTTCCAGGTGGACGGCACCGAGGGCTCGGCCGTCGCCGGGCTGCGCGGCTGCCGCGTCCAGCACCGCTCCAGTACCCCCAAACCGGTGTGGAATCCGGACGTCCCGGCGTCCGAGCGGTTCCGCGAGCAGTGGCAAGAGGTCCCCGACAATGCCGAGTTCGACAACGCTTTCAAGGCGCAGTGGGAGCTGTTCCTGCGGCATGTCGTACGCGACGAGCCCTGGCACTGGGATCTTGCGGCGGGGGCCCGGGGCGTCCAGCTCGCCGAACTCGGCCTGAAGTCGTCGGCCGAGGGCCGCCGCCTGGACGTTCCGGAAGTGGCCCTGTGATGCCGACGGCCGGCTCCCGTACGGTCTTCGCCGCCGCCCATGTGGTCCCCGACCCGCGCGCCGACACCACCCCCGACGGACCCGCCGCCCTCGACTGGGACGCCACCCTCGCCTTCCGCCACCACCTGTGGTCGCACGGCCTGGGGGTGGCCGAGGCGATGGACACCGCGCAACGCGGGATGGGCCTGGACTGGCCGGCCGCCGCCGAGCTGATCCGCCGCTCCGCCGCCGAGGCGCGCACCGTCGGCGGCCGGCTGGCCTGCGGTGTCGGCACCGACCAACTCCCGCCCCACGGCGCTTTCCTGGAGGATGTCAGGGCCGCGTACGAGGAACAGCTCGGGCTCGTCGAGGACGCCGGCGGCCGCCCTGTCCTGATGGCGTCCCGGCAGCTCGCCGCGGCCGCCACCGGACCCGACGACTATGCGGAGCTCTACGGCCACCTGCTGCGCCAGGCGGCCGGACCGGTCATCCTCCACTGGCTGGGCCCCATGTTCGACCCGGCCCTGGAGGGCTACTGGGGCAGCACGGACCTCGACGCCGCCACGGACACCCTCGTCCACCTCATCGCGGACCATCCGGGCAAGGTGGACGGCGTCAAGGTCTCCCTCCTGGACGCCGGACGCGAGGTGCGGCTGCGCCGCCGGCTGCCCACGTCCGTGCGCTGCTACACCGGCGACGACTTCCACTACCCCGAGCTGATCGCGGGCGACGACCACGGCTTCAGCGATGCGCTGCTGGGCATCTTCGACCCGCTGGCCCCTCTGGCCGCCGAGGCCGTACGCCTCCTGGACGGCGGGGACCGGGCGGGCTTCCGGGCGGCCCTGGACCCGACCGTCGCCCTCTCCCGGCACCTCTTCCAGGCGCCCACCCGCTACTACAAGACCGGCGTCGTCCTGCTGGCCTGGCTCGCCGGGCACCAGTCGCACTTCAGCATGGTCGGCGGCCTCCAGGCGGCCCGCTCGCTGCCGCATCTGCGGCGCGCCTACCAACTGGCCGACGGGCTGGGCCTGTTCCCCGACGGAGAGCTCGCCGCCGCCCGGATGGCCAAGCTGCTCGCGGTGTTCGGGATGGAGGGCACATGAGCGCCGACGGCACCCCCGGCCGCCGCAACCAGGACGACGACGGGCCGCTCTCCCGGCTGAGCCTCAATCAGGAGACCCTCAGGCAGTGGTCCCTTCCGGAGCTGGCGGACGGGTGTGCGCGGGCGGGCGTAGGGGGCGTGGGCCTGTGGCGCGCGCCGGTGCAGGACTACGGGGTGGCGGCGGCCGCCAGGCTCGTACGGGACACCGGGCTCGAGGTGACCAGCCTGTGCCGCGGCGGGTTCTTCACCGCCGAGGACCCCGGGGAGCGCGCGGCCGCCCTGGCGGACAACCGGGCGGCCATCGAGGAGGCCGCGGCCCTCGGCACCGGCACCCTGGTCCTGGTCTCCGGCGGCCTGCCGCCCGGCAGCCGCGATCTGGCCGGCGCCCGGGAGCGGATCGCCGAGGCGCTCGCGGAGTTGGCGCCGTACGCCGCCGAACGGGGCGTACGGCTGGCGATCGAACCGCTGCACCCGATGTACGCGGCGGACCGCTGCGTGGTCTCCACGCTCGCCCAGGCCCTCGACCTGGCCGAACGGTTCCCCGTCGACCAGGTGGGCGTGGTGGTGGACACCTACCACCTGTGGTGGGACGACACGGTCGGCGCGGGGATCGCCCGTGCGGGCGGTGCGGGCGGGGGCGGCCCGCGCATCGCCGCCTTCCAGCTGGCCGACTGGGTCACCCCGCTGCCCGAGGGGGTCCTGCTGGGGCGCGGGCAGCTCGGCGACGGGTCCGTGGATCTGCGCTGGTTCCGGGAACGGGTGGACGCGGCCGGCTACCGGGGTCCCATCGAGGTCGAGATCTTCAGCCCGGCGCTGTGGGCACGGGACGGGGCGGAGGTGCTGGCCGAGATCGTGAACCGCTTCGCAGCGCACGTCGGGTGACCCTGGCCGCTTACCCGCACGCCACCTCCGAAAGCGCCCCTTGTGGCCAACCCTCTCGGGCCACCTCCGAAGGCCTTTCGAAGGGCACCCCCGAAGGCCACCTCCGGTAGCCGGGAATTAACTCAGCGGATGCGCAACCGTTGGCGGCTCAGGAAGGTCATAGCTGGCGTCGGCCTCAACGGGGGCGGAACCGGGGGGATCCGGAGGCCGGCGAGAAGGGGGGGAATCGAGGGGCCCGGCCATCAGGCGGGCCCCTCGATCGCGCCCAAGGACCCGCTGCGGCCGGACGCGTTGTCAGACCCTGGCGGTACGGTCGGGGCATGGTCAACGCATCGGTGGTGGAAGGGGTCCTCGAGCGGATCACCTACGCCAATGAGGAGAGCGGCTACACGGTCGCGAGGGTCGACACCGGCCGCGGCGCGGGCGATCTCCTCACCGTTGTCGGGGCGTTGCTGGGGGCGCAGCCGGGGGAGTCGCTGCGGATGGAGGGGCGTTGGGGCTCCCACCCGCAGTACGGCAAGCAGTTCACGGTCGAGAACTACACCACCGTCCTGCCGGCCACGATTCAGGGCATTCGCCGCTATCTGGGCTCCGGGCTCATCAAGGGCATCGGCCCGCGGATCGCCGACCGCATCGTCGAGCACTTCGGCACGGACACGCTCGATGTCATCGAGAAGGAGCCCGAGCGGCTCATCGAGGTGCCGGGCCTGGGCCCCAAGCGGACGAAGATGATCGGCGCGGCGTGGGAGGAGCAGAAGGCCATCAAGGAGGTGATGGTCTTCCTCCAGGGCGTCGGCGTCTCGACGTCCATTGCGGTGCGGATCTACAAGAAGTACGGCGACGCCTCCATCTCCGTCGTCCGCAACCAGCCCTACCGCCTGGCCGCCGACGTCTGGGGCATCGGCTTCCTGACGGCCGACCGCATCGCGCAGTCCGTGGGCATTCCGCACGACAGCCCGGACCGGGTCAAGGCGGGCCTGCAGTACGCGCTGTCGCAGTCGACGGACCAGGGGCACTGCTTCCTGCCCGAGGAGCAGCTGATCGCGGACGCGGTCAAGCTGCTCCAGGTGGACACCGGCCTGGTCATCGACTGCCTGGCGGAGCTGGCCGCCGACCCCGAGGGCGTGGTCCGCGAGCAGGTGCCCGGCAGCGACGGTGAGCCGGTCACCGCCGTCTATCTGGTGCCGTTCCACCGTGCGGAGATCTCGCTGGCCGGGCGGCTGACCCGGCTGCTGCGCGGCGGCGAGGACCGGATGCCGGCGTTCCGGGACGTGGACTGGGACAAGGCGCTGGCATGGCTCGCCCGGCGTACGGGGGCCGAGCTGGCGCCGGAACAGCAGGCGGCGGTGCGGCTGGCGCTGACGCAGAAGGTCGCGGTGCTCACCGGCGGGCCCGGCTGCGGCAAGTCCTTCACGGTCCGGTCCGTGGTGGAACTGGCCCGCGCCAAGAAGGCCAAGGTGGTGCTGGCGGCGCCCACCGGCCGGGCGGCCAAGCGGCTCTCGGAGCTGACCGGGGCGGAGGCCTCCACGGTCCACCGCCTGCTGGAACTCAAGCCCGGCGGGGACGCCGCCTATGACGCCGAGCGGCCGCTGGACGCCGATCTGGTGGTCGTCGACGAGGCGTCGATGCTGGACCTGCTGCTGGCCAACAAGCTCGTCAAGGCGGTGCCGCCCGGCGCCCATCTGCTGCTGGTGGGCGATGTCGACCAGCTGCCCTCGGTGGGCGCGGGCGAGGTGCTGCGGGATCTGCTGGCCGAGGCGGGCCCGGTGCCGTCCGTACGGCTGACCAGGATCTTCCGCCAGGCGCAGCAGTCCGGAGTGGTGACCAATGCGCACCGCATCAACTCGGGGGTGCCGCCCCTGACGACCGGACTGAAGGACTTCTTCCTCTTCGTCGAGGAGGACGGCGAGGAGGCCGGGCGGCTGACGGTCGATGTGGTGGCGCGGCGGATCCCGGCGAAGTTCGGGCTCGACCCGCGCCGCGACGTCCAGGTGCTGGCCCCGATGCACCGCGGCCCGGCCGGTGCGGGCACTCTGAACGGCCTGCTCCAGCAGGCCGTCACCCCGGCCCGCCCCGATCTGCCCGAGCGCCGGTTCGGCGGCCGGGTCTTCCGCGTGGGCGACAAGGTCACCCAGATCCGAAACAACTACGACAAGGGCCGCAACGGCGTCTTCAACGGCACGGTGGGCGTCGTCACGGACCTGAACACCGACGACCAGCGGCTGACGGTGCTCACCGACGAGGACGAGGAGGTCCCCTACGACTTCGATGAACTGGACGAATTGGCACACGCGTATGCCGTGACGATCCACCGCTCGCAGGGTAGTGAGTATCCAGCGGTGGTGATTCCGGTCACGACCGGAGCGTGGATGATGCTCCAGCGCAATCTGCTGTATACCGCCGTAACCCGGGCGAAACGCTTGGTGGTGCTGGTCGGCTCCCGGAAGGCTCTGGGGCAGGCCGTGCGCACCGTATCCGCCGGTCGGCGGTGTACGGCGCTCGATCACCGGCTCGCCGCTGCGATGTGATGTCACTCCTCTTTCCCAATCAGGGCGAAGGGGGGCAGGATGGACACCAATGCGGCACTGAGTGCCGCGACTGGGCCCTATGGCCGACCCCGAGTGCACATCCAAGGTCCAAATGGGGGAAGGTATAGGCAGTCAGGGCACCTCGAAGAAGAGGCACAACGTCGGTGAGGGATGACGTGAGCGACAACTCTGTAGTACTGCGTTACGGGGACGGCGAATACAGCTACCCGGTCGTCGACAGCACCGTCGGCGACAAGGGCTTCGACATCTCGAAGCTGCGCGCCCAGACCGGTCTGGTGACCCTGGATTCCGGTTACGGCAACACCGCGGCATACAAATCCGCGATCACCTATCTCGATGGTGAACAGGGAATTCTTCGTTACCGCGGGTATCCGATCGAGCAGCTCGCAGAGCGCAGCACGTTCGTCGAGACCGCATACCTCCTGATCAACGGTGAGCTGCCCACCGTCGATGAGCTGTCGGCCTTCAAGCAGGACATTACGTACCACACCCTGCTGCACGAGGACGTCAAGCGCTTCTACGACGGCTTCCCCCGGGACGCCCACCCGATGGCGATGCTGTCGTCGGTCGTCAGCGCGCTGTCGACCTTCTACCAGGACAGCCACAACCCCTTCGACGATCAGCAGCGCCATATCTCCACGATCCGGCTGCTGGCCAAGCTTCCGACGATTGCGGCGTACGCCTACAAGAAGTCGGTCGGCCACCCGGTCGTCTACCCGAGCAATGACCTCGGGTACGTCGAGAACTTCCTGCGGATGACCTTCTCGGTGCCCGCCGCCGCATACGACCTCGACCCGGTCGTGGTCGGCGCCCTGGACAAGCTGCTGATCCTGCACGCGGACCACGAGCAGAACTGCTCGACCTCCACGGTGCGCCTGGTCGGCTCCTCGCAGGCGAACCTCTTCGCCTCGATCTCGGCCGGTATCAATGCCCTGTGGGGCCCCCTGCACGGCGGCGCCAACCAGTCCGTGCTGGAGATGCTCGAGGGCATCCAGCGCGACGGCGGTGACGTCGACTCCTTCATCCGCAAGGTGAAGAACAAGGAAGACGGCGTGAAGCTCATGGGCTTCGGGCACCGCGTCTACAAGAACTTCGACCCCCGGGCGAAGATCATCAAGGCGGCGGCGCACGACGTCCTCTCCGCGCTCGGCAAGTCCGACGAGCTGCTGGACATCGCCCTCAAGCTGGAGGAGCACGCGCTCTCCGACGACTACTTCGTCTCGCGCAAGCTCTACCCGAACGTCGACTTCTACACCGGCCTGATCTACCGGGCCATGGGCTTCCCGACCGAGATGTTCACCGTGCTCTTCGCGCTCGGCCGGCTGCCCGGCTGGATCGCCCAGTGGCACGAGATGATCAAGGAGCCCGGTTCCCGCATCGGCCGCCCGCGGCAGATCTACACCGGCGTCGTCGAGCGCGACTTCGTGCCCGTCGAGGAGCGCTGACGGCCCCGCCCTGACGGCCGGCCCCGCGCGCAGAAACGAAAGCGCCCCGCCTCCGGATCCCCCCACGGGTCCAGAGCGCGGGGCGCTTCCCATGTCCCGGATTGGATTCCCCCCACGGGATCCGTCCGGGCGTTCCGGGTTGCACCGCGATCTGACCGGGACGCGCACATTCGGGAGGGCCGCTCAAAGCTCCCCGGGCGCGTCGCCCCGGCCACGCGTAGCCGCACTCGATCCCCCAAGATCTGCACGGCCTGTGCAGTGCAGGCCCCACCGGGGTGCCTGCACTGCCCGGTTAGACTCACGACCCCCCTCAATGGTTACGTTCCCATGAGTGTGATCTGGGTCTCTTGCCATAAAGGACGAATGCGGTCAAGGGTTACGAGCTGGAGATCGGTGCGTCGCCGTATGGGTGTTGTGTCAGTTGTGAGAGCTATGTGAAAGTTCGCGCCCGCAGACCGTTGGTGCGGTGTCAGGCTCGGCCTGCGAGCTCGTAGCCGGCCTCGTCGACGGCCGCGCGCACGGCCTCGTCGTCGAGGGCGCCGGCCGAGGTGACGGTGACCAGCCCGGTGGCCGCAACCGCCTGCACCGAGGTCACTCCCTCGATCTCGTCGATCTCGGACGCGACGGCCCCCTCGCAGTGGCCACAGGTCATGCCGGCGACCTTGTACGTGGTGGTCACCTCGCCGGTCTGCGTGGCGCCACCGGTGTCCGGGTGGCAGGAGCCCTCGGAGGTGCAGCAGGAGCCGTTCGCCGGGGCGGCGGTCGCGTCAGGGGTGGCAGACGTGGCAGTCATGGAATTCTCCTCGTGGTGCCGATGTGCGCTGTGTGTTCGGTGCGTGCCGCGCGTTCTCTGTGTTCCGTCTGTCCCGCGCGGTGCCGGTGCCGAAAGGCCGGGAGGGCCACCGATGATGGCCGGCGCCTCCCAGTACTCACTGTATACCCCTAGGGGGTATGTATCCAACCCTGACCCGCCACGCGTTGCCGTACACCCCGCCACGCGTCAGCCTTGGGGTACGGACTCGGGGCAAAGCCGAGGAGGCGGCCGGATGGACGTATTCGCCTACGGCCTGCTGGTACTCACCACCCTGCCACCGCTGGTCCCCAACTCGGCGTTGCTTGTCACAGCCGGAGTACTCGCCTCCCGGGGTGAGGCGTTCCTCCCCCTGATCCTGCTGGTCGTCGCGGGCAGCGCGCTGTTGGGGGACGTCCTGATGTATCTCCTCGCGCGGCGGTTCGGCGGGCCCGTACGGTCCTGGATGCAGCGCCGCCCCCGCCGCCGGGCACTGCTGGAGTGGACCTCCACCCACATCCAGCGCTACGGCCTGCCCTTTGTGATCGGCGTACGGTTCCTGCCCAGCGGCCGGATCGCCGGCGCCCTGGCCTCCGGAGTCCTGCGCTACCCCCTGCGCAAGTACGTGATCGGCGCGGGCTTCGCCGAGGCGCTGTGGGCGGCCTACTCGGTCGGCCTCGGCTACATGGGCAGCGCCGCCGCGGGCGATCCGCTCTACGCGGCGGGCATCGGCATCGGCGTCTCCTGTGCGGTGGCCGCGGTGGGTACGGGCATCCAGTGGGTGTCCCGCCGCCGTGCCATGCGGGTACCGGCCGAGGAGGACGGCGGGGCGGAGGCGGGCGAGGCGCCGAAGGGTGCGGGCGAGGGGGGCGATAACGGGGCGAACGGCCGCGGGGGATGTGCCGGGGTAGCCGCCCGCCAGGGGGCGCCGGACCGGGCCCGGTGACTGCTCGGGGGTCCGGGCGACAGCCGCGACAAGGCCGCTGACCAGCGGATTCGCCATCCTTGCCGACTCCAGGGGGCGGGCCCGTGGCCCGCTGGCCCAGTGGCGGCTGATTGTCAGTGGCAGGTCCTACCGTTGACTGCATGACGAGGGGAACAGGCGCACCCCGGGTGCGGATCGAGGAGTGGACGGCGGACGACATCGACCTGTTGCGCAGGCTCAACACGCCGGAGATGACCGAGCATCTCGGCGGCCCGGAGACCGAGGCGCAGCTGGTCGCCCGGCACGGGCGGTATCTCGGACTCGACGGGGCGGGACGGATGTTCCGGATGGTGCTGACGGAGGCGGACGAGACGGCGGACGGCGCGTCGGGGGACGGCAGACCGGAGGACCGTGCGGGGGAGACGGTGGTCGGATCGGTCGGCTACTGGGAGCTGACCTGGCGGGGCGAGCGGGCGTACGAGACGGGATGGGGCGTGCTGCCCGAGTTCCAGGGGCGGGGTATTGCGGCGGCCGCGGCACGGGAGGTCATCACCGTGGCCAGGGCCACGGGGCGGCACCGGCATCTGCACGCCTTTCCTTCGGTGGCGCACTCCGCGTCCAACGCCGTGTGCCGGAAGGCGGGATTCGGCTTCAGGGAGGAGTGCGAAATCGAGTACCCCAAGGGACATCTGATGCGGGCCAACAACTGGCGGGTGGAGTTGGCCTGATGGGTCAACTCCCTTAGGAAAGCAGCAGGTTGAGGCTGGAGAGGGTGGTGAAAGCCAGTACCAGCCGTTCGAAGAGGGCCTGGTCGATGCGGTGCACGCACGCCCGTCCGACGACCGCGCCGACGAGTACGGCGAGTGCGAGCGCCGCGTCCAGTGCCAGGGCGCGGGGCGTGATCAGGCCCAGCGCGATGCTGAACGGCAGCTTGAAGAGATTGACGAGCAAAAAGAACCACGCACCGGTGCCCAGAAACACGAGCATGGAGAAACCGGAGGTGAGCAGATAGAGCGACATGGCAGGGCCGCCCGCGTTGGCGACCATGGTGGCGAAACCGGCGACCAGACCGAAGAGCAGCGCCTGAAGGTGCGGTGCCTGAACGTGCGGTGCCTGAAGGTGCGGTGCCTGAACGTGCGGGGCCGGTACGGGCGGTGGCTGTACGAGTGGTGGCTGCCCGTGCGGTGGCTGCCGGCGCGGTGCCCGTAGGAGCCGGGCCGGTACGGGCCGTTGGCGGCGGGCGGGCGCGGGCATCGCGCCGTCCGCGGGCGTGACCTGGCGCCGCTCCCGCGCCCGCCGCCACAGGTGATGCAGCACGATCGTCAGCAGCAGCGCGCCGATGGTGCGGCGGACGACCGTGTCATCGGTCCGGGCGACGAAAACGGCGCCGAGCAGGACGCCCGCCGCCACCGACGGCAACAGCCGCAGCAGGGCGGGCCAGTCGGCGTGCCGACGGTAGGCGCGGACGGCCAGCACGTCGCCGACGAGGAGCAGCGGCAACAGCGCGCCGGTGGACTCCTTGGCGGGGAGTACGGCCGCGAACAGTGCGACGCTGAGCGCGCCCACGCCGCTGACGGCGGTCTTCGAGACCCCCGCCAGCAGCGCGGCGAGCACCAGCGCCCCGAGGCCTATGACACCGGGGTCGGTCACGCGCCCGGCGCCGTACCGCCGCTGCCGTCCGCGGCCTCGCCGACGGCTCCTTCGACGGCCCCGGCGACGGCGCGGACGTCTGCAACGGCGACCGGCTCGCCGGTCCGCCGGGAGCGTTCGCATGCCTCGGCGACATACAGCGCCTCCAGCGCCTCGGCGGGCGAGCAGGGGTTCGCCGCCCGGCCCGCCGCGACCTCGGTGAAGACGCCCAGCTCGGTGACGTACGCGTCGTGGAAGCGCTCCATGAACGTGGCGTACGGGGTGGCCGACCGCCGCCACGACAGCTCCGGCTCCGCCGACGGCAGCGGTGCGCGGTCGTCGAGGCCCACGAAACGGGCGCCCTCGGAGCCGCAGACCTCCAGCCGTACATCGTGGCCCGCACCGTTGTAGCGGGTCGCGGTGACGGTCGCGAGGGTGTCGTCGTCGAACCGCAGCAGCGCCGCGCAGGTGTCGACGTCATCGCCGTCGGCGAAGAAGGACGCGCCGCGGTTGGCGCCCTGGGCGTAGACCGAGACGACCTCGCGGCCGGTCAGCCAGCGCAGGATGTCGAAGTCATGGATGGAGCAGTCCCGGAACAGCCCGCCGGAGGTGGGGATATAGCCGGCCGGCGGCGGCGTCCCGTCACTGGTGCAGGCGCGCAGAGTGTGCAGCCAGCCCAGTTCGCCGGAGAGCAGCGCCTCGCGGGCGGCGCGGTAGCCCACGTCGAAACGCCGTTGGAAGCCGATCTGCACGGGCACGGTTCCGGCCTGCGCCCGCTCCACCACGCCGATGGTGCCGGGCACGTCCAGCGCCACCGGCTTCTCGCAGAACACCGGCACCCCCGCGTCCAGGGCCTGATGGATGAGCGCGGCATGTGCGCTGGTCGCGGCCGTGATCACCACGCCGTCCAGGCCGTCCGCGTACATCTCCTGGACACTCGCGGCCGCCTGTACGCCGAGCGACTCGGCCAGCGAGACGGCACGCGCGGTGTCCGCGTCCGCGACGACGAGGCCGGTGACGCCCGGGACGTTCTGGAGGGTCGCGGCATGGAACGCGCCGATGCGCCCGGTTCCGATCAGGCCGATCTTCATGGTCGGGTCCTTCCAGGTTGGGGGGAATGGCTGGTGAAGCGGCGGTGCGAAGGGGGGAGCAAGCGGCCGTGGGAACGGACGTGGGAACGGCCTTGGGAACGGACGTGGGAACGGCCTTGGGAACGGACGTGGGAACAGCAACCGGAGCAGCAAAACTGGAACAGCAACTGGAACAGCATCCGGAAACGGAAGGGGAAACGGGATTTGGAACGGTCCAATGCGTCGTTTCCGGCACCCTGCATGTCCGGATGTCTGCATGTCAACCCCTGCGAACCTCCGCGGTAAAGGGCAATCGGGCGACGCAGGCGCGCGCGTTGACGCCAACCTGAGCCGATGGAAGGATCCCGCTCATGGAACGGTCCAACCCGCGGCCCGCGGACCGCCCCCCGACCATCCGCGGCGTTGCCGAGCGCGCCGGCGTCTCCAAGTCGCTGGTCTCCCTCGTCCTGCAGGGCTCGCCGCGGGTCAGCGACGCCAAGCGGCAGGCCGTCCTGGCGGCGATCGACGAGCTCGGCTACCGGCCCAACGCCGCCGCCCGCAGCCTGGTGGCGCGCCGTACCCACACCGTCGGCGTGCTGCTGAACGACATGCGTAACCCCTGGTTCGTCGAGCTCCTGGACGGCCTGAACTCCGTGCTGCACGCCCATGGCCTGCGCATGCTGATGGCGGACGGGCGGCTCAACCGCCGTACCGGCGAGGATTTCACCCGCGCGTTCCTGGAACTGCGGGTGGACGGGCTGGTCGCGGTGGGCACCCTGCCCGACACCGCCGCGCTCGGCGAGGTGGCCGAGCGGCTGCCGACCGTCGTCGCGGGCAGCCACGAACCGCGGCTGCCACGGGTGGACACCGTCGCCAACGACGACGAACGCGGCGCCCGGCTCGCCACCGAGCACCTCATCGGGCTCGGCCACCGCCGGATCGCCCATATCGCCGGCCAAGGAAGCGTCGGCGCACTGCGTCGGCGCGGCTTCGAGGCGGCGATGCGCGAGCACGGGCTCGGCGAGGAGATGACGGTCGAGGCGAGCGACGCAACCGAGGACGGCGGCTACCGGGCGGCCGTCCGCATGCTCGGCGGCCAGGCGGGCGCGGGTTCCGGCGCGGGCGCGGCCGCGGGCCCAGGCGCGGTCCGTGAACGCCCCACCGCCGTCTTCGCGTTCAACGACATCTCCGCCGTCGGCGCACTGTCGGCCGCGCAGGAACTGGGCCTCGAGGTACCCCGCGACCTCTCCCTGATCGGCTGCGACAACACCTCTCTCGCCCGCATCCGGCACCTGTGGCTGACCACCGTCAACAACGCCAGCGACGACGTCGGACGCCGGGCCGCCCAGTGCCTGCTGGCCCGTATGGAACGCCCCGACCGCCCCGCCGACCGCCCGATGGTGGTCCCCTCCCTGGAAATCCGCGGCTCCGCGGCACCGCCCCGATAGGAACCCCGAAGGCCCCGGTAGGAACCCCGAAGGCCCCGTTAGGAACCGGGAAGACCCGCGTAAGAGCCTCGAAGGCCCCGTGGGAGCTTCGAGAACTCAGCCCCGCAGCTCGTGGTCGACCGCCCGCAGCAGGGCGAGCAGCATCCCGTTCAACGGGGTGGCGATGCCGTGCCGTTCACCGGCCCGGACCACCGCGCCGGTGATGTACTCGTGCTCCAGGGGGCGGCCCGCGAGGCGGTCGTAGAGCATCGAGGAGCCGCCGTCGGGCGGAGCGATGGCGTAGATCTCCAGGGTGTGCGTGACATCCGGCTCGCCGATGTCCGCGCCCTCGGCGCGGGCCACCGCGGCGGCCTCGCGCAGCAGGTCGCGGGCGAGCGCCGTCACCCCTGGGTCGGCGAAGACACCTATCCGCTGCTGGAGGAGGGCCGTGATCGGATTGGCCGCAAGATTGGTGAACAGCTTGCGCCAGGCGGCCGTGGTGAAGTCGCGGACCGGCCGCACCGTCAGTTCGCTGCCCGCCAGCAACGCGGCGAACCGTTCCGCCAACGGTCCCTCGGGTACCTGCAGTTCGCTGGCGATGTGATGGCGGATATGGCCGGGCGCCGTCCGCTCCGCCGAGATGTACGCCACGACCGGCAGGATCTCGGTTCCCTCGGGGACGTACGGGGCGACCCGTTCCTGGTGGCCGACGCCGTTTTGCAGCACCGCCACGGCCGTACCGGGACCGCACAGCCGCCGCAGCCACCCCTCGGCACCCGCCGTGTCCTGTGCCTTGGTGGTCAGCAGCACCCAGTCGACGGGCGTGACCTGCGCGGGGTCGGTGGCGATCGGTACCGGCGCCGTGCGCACCTCGCCGCCCGTCTCGATGGTGAGACTGTCCACGGCACTGCGTACGCACACGGTGACGTCGAGGCCGGCCCAGTGGGCGAGGGCGGCCGCGTAGCCACCGATCGCACCGGCACCGATCACCGCGACCCGGGCGGACGAGGGCGGCTGCGCCGACGACGGTTCTTGCGCTATCGGGTGCGTCATGCCGCGATCGTAGGCCCCCTGGCGGGCGGGGCCTACGATCTACGGATCCTTGGTCACGGCATACGGTGGCGGGGCGGTCAGTCCGCCCGTTCCCGCCGCCCCCGGTGGCCGGGCCGGCGCGCCACCCAGGCTCTGACCGTATCGGCGAACCAGTACGGCTTGCCGCCCTCCACCAGATCCGGCTCCGGCAGCAGTCCGTGCTTGCGGTACGAGCGCACGGTGTCCGGCTGCACCTGGATATGTGCGGCGATCTCCTTGTACGACCAGAGCCTCCGGTCGGTCATCTCTGCGCACCTCCTTGGCGCCGTGCGCAGGGTCGGCCAGGGGAGTCGGCGGGGGCTGCGTACGGCTTGACGGTCACTCAGCCTGTGCCCGGTCAACGACACTCAGTGAGCAGCGGGGAGCGGCTGTTGAACGGCTGTGACGGAAGACCCGCGTAACGGTGACAGCCGTGACGGCGGCGGGACAGCCGTGACGGTGACGGGACGGCTGTGACGGTGACGGGACGGGCGTGACGGTGACGGAGCGGCCCTGGCACCAGGGCGGTGCGACACAGGACGGCGGGCCGCCCCCGGGCCAGGCCGGGGGGGCCCCCCACTTGGGTGGTGACGCAGAGCCGGA